>NZ_JAUBPO010000098.1:0-28702 GCF_036700785.1 Microcoleus sp. S28C3
TTTTTATGTATGACTGTACTTTAAGCCTTGGATAGCTTTCCTCGCCACTCACCCCAAAAAACTGTCCGGACTGTTGCTGTCTCAGTAACATGAGTTAGTTGTAGGTTGGGCACTTGGAACGAACCCTACGTTTCACTTCGCCCAACTCTTTGGGGCTAACTGGTGGCTCGCTGCTCTTTTACCTATGTCAAATGCTAGTTGTAGTCCGATCGCGAGTTGCGATCGAACGCCGAATCTGTTTCATCCTTGCCTTTGGGAATCACTTTTTCCAATCCCTTAGCAATTAATGGTAGAAATCCGATAACCAACATTACGCCCAATACGTTAAATATTAATTGAGCGTTGGCGATTTCTCGGGCAACATCTTCGCCTGGCCCAAATAAGCTGGAGAACCATTGGGCGAGCGCCGCCAATTGACTAGCAAATAAAATCCCCAAAGTGGCGGTCGTCAGATTAAATAATAAATGAAAAATGCCCGTTCGTACAGCAGGTCTTTCTCGTCCAATTGTCGCGACTAATGTATCGGCGCAAGTGCCAACTTCCGCTCCTAACATTAAGGCTATCCCAGCAGGAAGTGAAATTAAACCTTGACTAGCTAGGGTAACTATAATAGCAACCGTAGCGGAGGAAGATTGAACTAAAATGGTAAACAAGGCACCAATTCCAGCTCCTAGTAAGGGTTTTTCTCCCAAAGTTTCCATTAACTTAAGAAATGGTTGGTAGGTCTCAAACGGCTCCATTGCGCTTTCAATTTGGTCGAGTCCGAAAAACAGTAAGCCAAAACCCAGCAAAACTAAACCAATATTTTTTAGTCGGTCTGTTTTACCAATAAAAGTTAATAAGAAGCCAATAAACATAACAATTGGCGCGTATTCGTTAATTTTAAAAGCAACGATTTGAGCGCCGATAGTCGTACCAATATTGGAACCTAAAACTACTCCTAGAGACTGAACAAATGTTAGCAATCCGGCACTCACCATCGCAATTGTAATAATAATTGTGACGGATGAAGAATCTAATAAAGTTGTGGCTGCTGCGCCTGTGGCGAGTCCGGCATAGCGATTTGTAGTGAAATGTCCGATAATTTCTTTCATGCGATCGCCCGCAATTGCTTCGAGTCCTTCCGCCATCCGAGTAACACCATATAAAAATAGCACCAATCCCCCGATCGCGCCCATTGTCATTTTAAAAAGCTCTAGTTTTTCCTCTTTTTTATCTTCCCCTTCGCTGGCATTCTTAGCTGGTTGATTCTTCTGCTGTTGCTGTCCTTCACTAGCAGCAGGCGTTGGTTCTACTTCGCTTGAATTGGGCGTTTGAGCTTGGACGCTAACTTCTAAAGATGGGTAAAATAAATTATAACGAGCGCCGATTAAGGGAGGAAAAACAATCAAGATTGTTGCTAAAAAGCTGAGTACCAATAGGTTAAAAAATTTATTCCTTGACTTAATTAAAGACCGCATGAGGTTTCCTCAATTTTTTATTTACTTTAAATTTTTACTAACTGCAAAACATCTACCTAAATAAATAGTTTAAAAAATCGAGAAAAAAGATTATAATTGGTTTATAAACAGGTTAACAAAACTTGCGCAAATCATAAACTAACGGGTGGCTTCTTCCCAAAAAAAACGCATGGCGCCATCAGTAACTAGAGCAAGATTTCGATAATTTAGAGCAAGAATCGAGGTTGAACGAACTGTTTACACTCTTTAAGCTTTAAGTAACCGCTATCAATTAACCGCACCGAAAGGAGGAACTTATTCTGTCAGAAAATCACACGCCGCCAAATATTGACAGTCGGCGCACCAGGAATCGCAGGGCTGATATCAAATCCGGTGGGATCGGAATTATAAGCGTGCGAGCGTGTTAGCGAGCGGGGACGCTCGCACTGATATTATCCAAATATATTACTCCGATGCCGCCGGAAACGATATGACAGGAGCGATCGAAAGAGTTTCACGTCTGTGCGATCGACGACCTGAAATCTGCTGTATGTAGAGGGACGGGAGGGGAAAATATCTAATCTAATAAAGCCCGTCCTCGACGCACAAACGCTATCTGTAGGGTTCCATGCACACCGCACTTACCCTTTATAATCACAAAAAACAAAGCTGATGGAAACTAAACCACCTCTACCGCCCTTTACGTTAGAAACGGCTAAAGCCAAAGTTCAAGCTGCTGAAGATGCCTGGAATACCCGCGATCCAGAACGAGTAGCCTTAGCTTATACGGAAGATTCTCAGTGGCGAAACCGTGCCGAATTCTTCAGCGGACGGGAAGAAATCAAGGCTTTTTTAAGACGAAAATGGGCAAAGGAATTAGATTACCGTTTAAAGAAAGAACTGTGGAGTTTTACAGACAATCGGATTTCTGTTCGCTTCGAGTATGAGTGGCACGATGATTCTGGCTACTGGTATCGCGCCTATGGTAACGAACAGTGGGAATTTGCAGAAAATGGGTTAATGCGAAGACGTGAAGCCAGCATTAATGATGTTCCCATTCAAGAATCTGAACGGAAGTTTCGATAGGATTTATCTGTGAGTTGCGAGACGCATAAACCTATTTTTTTAGGAAAATATGCAGGTTTGTAGTAAGGACTTTGATCATGATTGACTGAACGCCAGAAAGACAAATAAAGTCCTCACTACTAACAAAAGGTTTGTAGTAAGGAATTTAGTCATGATTGAATAAACGCCATAGAAAGGAGTAAAGCCCTCACTACGAACGAAAGACGCCCAATTGCCCAACTCTCCTCAATCGCAAAGCAAACTCGGAGAAGTAAGGACAAAAACATCCCTGGTTCCCACGCCTTCAGATTCCGGTTTAATCGGCGTAGTAAAGTGGAAAAACTCGTGGTCGTTAACTAACAGCAATTCTCCCGGATGCAGAATTTTATTAAAAACAGGCTTCTCTTTTTTAGCCAAGTACAAATGCGTTTCCCCGCCGACAATATTAGTTCTGTCAACCGAGAAAATCCCGATAAAGTCAGTACCGTCTTGGTGAATGCCTTCCGGTGCGGGGTTCCCGAAATTGTGCGGCGAACAAGTCGTCCTGATTTGATGGATGCCGATTTCAGCTTCGGGGTGAATTTTGCAAGAATCGAAAAAAGCAAAAATCATCTGTTTGAAATTATCGAGGGCGATTAGCCGATCGTCCAATTCGGCAAATTCTCGCCTGATATCGCCCACTAGCGGATTGTATGTTTTGCTTTGATACAAATAGCCGTGAGGTAACTTAACTAACTCATTTCCGTTGACTGCAAACCGCGATAATCTTCTCGAACGATACTTACCTTTCACATACGGATCGACAGGCATATCGTCAAAAAAATCCTTGAAACCTTCTAGCTTAATCGAGTTTACTTTTTTGAAAGTAAACATGAAGGCGTAATCCAAATGAATGGATTCTAATACGGTTTTCATAGATTTTTCTCCCTGAAGCCTTGCTCCCCTCCTTAATTTTGCCTTAAGGAGGTGTATGCTTCTACTCTAGCGCAGGTTTTTTGTATGTGTGTAAAAGACACTACGAAAATTGCAAAGATATCGTAAAGACGACGGCTAAGCTCAACAAAATTTATAGGATTAATGCAAAAAAATCGGTTTGTTCCGTCCCAGGGCGCAAGTCCTTTCCGACTAGAGTGCTCGCGTCCCCCCTCGCGAGTGGAGTGCGAGCGGTATCATTATTATCTAACCGGATTCGATCTATTAACTCCGCACTGCTTTGACCAGCGACTGACAGGCCCGCAGGAAAACGGCAACATCGACCCCAAGTGCGACGTACTGAACGCCAGCATCAATCCACTGCTTGGCGATTTCGGGGTTTTCGGCAAAAGTACCCGCGGCTTTGCCTGCTTTGCGGATGGTTTGCACTGCCTCCTGCATCAGGTCGATGACTCGGGGATCGCGGACTTGGCCGGGAATGCCGATCGACTGTGACAGATCGTAAGGCCCTAGAAAAATCACGTCCACCTCTGGCACAGTAACAATTTCTGCTAGGTTGTCGATGCCGCCTTTGCCTTCGACATGAATCACAACTAAAGATTCTTCGTTGAGTTTGTCAGTGATATTTGTACCTGCCGCGGTGTAAAGTCCGGCCCGCGTAGCGAAGGAAAGACCTCGCGTGCCCAGAGGACTGTATTTAGCACTTTTGACAGCGGTTTCAGCATCAATTTTGCTTTCAATTTGAGGTACTTGAACGCCTGCACTGCCGATGTCGAGAGCTCGTTGAATTTGCGGCCCGTCGTTTTTGCGGACGCGAACAATGGGTGCAATTCCGGTGCAGTCGGCCGCGCGACACAAATCTTCAGCAGCAAGCGGGTGCAGGGGCCCGTGTTCCATGTCGATCACGGCGAAATCAAATTCAGCGTGACCGCATATTTCCATGAATGCGGGATAAGCGCAGTTCATAAATAAGCCCAGGACTGTTTCGCCTTGTTTAATTTTTAGTTTGAGTTGGTTTTGACGCATAAATTTGGAGTTTTTTTAACTGCCGATGAATGCCGGTGCACCCAAATTGTTTTTAAGAGTACAGCTAAAACATTGCCGTTACAAATTACTTTAGGTTAAGAGAATCGACAAAAATTTTGTAGCTGCTTTTGCTTCTATTTTAAAAGGAATCAAGCACAAAAGCCAGGCACAAATAAACATTCCTAAGATTGGTAAAAATATTGGTCCCACAGAGGGTTCGACTAACCAAGCAAATAAAGAAAACATTCCAATACTGCCAGTTGTCCACAGCCAAAGAATTATAAATCCTATAACTATTTTATGTAAACTCATCCTAATTTTGATGGAACAACCGAAGGGTTGAGTATGTATATCTCCTTGTATAATTGGAAAAAATAAATAGCGGCCGATGATAATGCGATTAATTTTGAATGTATTGCCAGAAATTGTTCCTTCATAAAGTTTTGCAGGTGGGGGGCCAAAGGGTAGAATAATTCTAAAAAGTTTGGGGAAAGTAACCACTTCGTCCAACCTGCGCAAAACTTCCGAAAAAGTTAAACTTGTGGTAATTGTTAAACTCTCAAAAGGAATGAATGACCTAAAAAATTTGACTATATTGAGCATAAGGTTGAGCCGGCTGTTCAAGAGTTGTGGCTGGTATTAATGCCTCTTATCTAAAAAAGTTGGCCCTGACTGCACCACGACATACCAGTATACTGCAAAATAAACATTTGGATGCGATGAGTGTTTTTCGCTGATGTCAAAATTAATTCCACAATCTCCGATGAAACTTCGACGGTATCTATTTTTGCTCAAAGGTCGATCGATCGTTAGCCTCACCCTCGGCATAATTTCCGCGATTGGGAGCATTTCGCCAGTATTTGCCGCACCTCCCCGCAATCGGGACAGTGCAGAAACTTGCGATATTCTAGTAGCAGGCGGCGGGCTCGCAGGTGCTGCTACGGCTTACGAAGGTTTGCTGGCGGGGCGCACAGTTTGCCTGACTGAAATTACTGACTGGGTAGGCGGTCAAATTTCCTCCCAGGGAACTTCCGCACTCGATGAAAGAGAGACTCAGCGATCGCTCTTATATTACCCCCGCGGCTACCTAGAATTGCGGCGGCGGATCGGGGAACATTACGGCCGGCTAAATCCCGGAGGCTGTTGGGTTAGCTATTCGTGTTTCATGCCCTACGACGGTCACAAAATTCTATTTAACATCTTGCAGGATGCCGCTAAAAAAGGCAAAGGCACGCTGAAATGGTTTCCCAATACAGTTATTAAAGAACTAGCAATTACTCCTGCTGTGGCGGGGAATGCAGTTGGGGGTCAACAAATTAAAAGTGCGATCGCCATTCAACACAAACCGGCCGCCAACACCCCGCCAATCAACACCGAAACTCTTTCTCAGACTATCGAAGATGCCTATCGCTACGAAAATTCGGCGCGATTTAACAAAACTATTATTGAGTTTATTCCCAAACCATCTAACCAGTCAAGTTCAAAACCTAGACCTGCTGATTGGTACGTTGTAGATGCCACCGAAACAGGCGAATTGATCGGACTTGCGGATGTTCCTTACCGCCTCGGAATTGACCCGCGTTCACCTCTCGAACCTTCCTCCCCCAGCCCAAGCGGCGACGCTTACTGCACTCAAGGTTTTACCTACACCTTTGCAATGCAGGCAACGAAGGAACCGCAGCCGCATCAAGCGCCGTCTTTTTATCAACAATACGCTCCTTACTACAGTTACGAATTGCAGAGATTGGCGAGCTTTCCCTTAGTTTTTACCTACCGCCAAATCAGGAGCATGAGACCCGATCGAAAGCGACCTTCAGATCCGAAGCAATTCCCGATTTATCCGGGGGATATTTCGATGCAAAACTGGACTTGGGGCAATGACTATCGTCCCGGTTCTGCCCTGGATAATTTAATTTATTCTCGCGAGCAGTTGCAAGAGTCCGGTCAACTGCAATCAGGGGGATGGATGGGCGGCTTGCGAACGGAAACTTTGCGCAGAGGGGAGGAAAATGCCCAAGGATTTTTCTACTGGCTGGTAACAGGAACTACTGACTCGCAGCTAGGAGAGGGAGTGAAAAAGCCTAATCCAAACAATCGTTTTTTGAGCGGTTTGGATTCGCCGATGGGGACGGTGCACGGACTTTCTAAATATCCTTATATGCGGGAGGGCCGGCGCATTATTGGGCGACCGAGTTTCAATCAGCCTCAAGGTTTTACAGTGTGGGAAGTTGATATGTCTCGCACTGACTTTAAGACTGATTTTTACCGCCAGAATTTGTCGGAGGAAGAGTATCGCAATTTGTGGTTGGTTGTGGGTGGTTTGAACGCGCCCGCTTTGGCCGTGGGAAGTCAATCGGTAGAGGATACAAAATCGCGATCGCGCGCTACGATTTATCCTGATTCTGTGGGTATAGGTCATTATGCGATCGACTTTCACCCCTGCATGACCAACAGCCCGCCGGAAGCACCGGGAAATACCGAACGGGAAGGTACTCGCAAAGCTCAAGGGCAAGCTTATCCCTTCCAAATTCCGCTGCGGGCAATGATTCCCCAGAAAATTGACAATATGTTAGTAGCGGGTAAAAGTATTGCTGTTAGCCACACGGCGGCGGCTGCATATCGAGTGCATTCTTTTGAATGGTCGGCCGGTGCGGCGGCGGGAGTTACGGCTGCTTTTTCCCTAGAAAAGGGGATTATACCTTATGAATTAGTGGACGAATTGCCATCTCGCGAGCCAAACTTAGAAGTGTTGCAGTTGCGGTTGCAGCAAAATAAGAATCCGATCGCCTTTCCGGGTACTTCTATTTTCAATAGTTCGTGGCAAAACTGGAAATAATCGCAGTTGGTAATCTTTAGGGTGTTCTTGTGCCGCGCACCTTACCCTATCAACTGCCGCGGGATGTCGGAAGCAACAGGCGCACTCCGGGCTTCCGACTTGCCCTATGGTTTAACCAACTTTGTTGACTTACCTGTGGTATCTCCAATTATTCCAGAGCCCAATTTTAAACCTCAAGAGGGTAATTGAATAGCCGACTTTTTGTAATCCGGGGGAACGGGAAGCTTTGATGTGCGATCGTCCATAAAAGCTGTTGTGCGGTAAGCATCCTCTAGCCCTTGACTTTATTTTCGCTCCCTGTGTAATGTAAAACCTAATACCATAATTGACACCAATTTTCATCCATCTTTTGACGGAAGCAATCAGCTACTACTTTAGTCCGATAATAGCAATACCATCCCCAAAAACTCATTAGAGCTAGGGTTGGTGCTGCCTGAACCCGCACTGCAAACCAGATATCTTGCACCATCAACGCTGAAGCAGCGCCAAACCCCTTCCAATTCGCCAAAAAAGGTAACGGTCATGTCAACTGCACAGATAACAAAGCCCAATTCAAATAATGGTTATGCCAAACAGTTACTCAGAACCTTAGTAGCTGTCAAAAAAGGAGACTTTTCAGTTCGGATGCCCATAGACCAGACCGGCCTAGCGGGAAAAATTGCTGACGAACTTAACGACATTATCGAGCTCAATGAGAGAATGGCGGCCGAACTCGATCGCATCGGCACAGTGGTCGGTAAAGAAGGCAAAATCGCCCAGCGGGCCACCATCGGCAGCGCCGAGGGGTCATGGTCAGCTAGCGTAAATTCTGTCAATACCCTAATTACAGATTTAGTGCAACCAACCTCTGAAACCGCCAGAGTAATTCGGGCCGTAGCAAAAGGAGATTTATCGCAAACCATCGCCTTAGAAATAGAAGACAGACCCCTCAAAGGAGAATTCCTCCAAACAGCCCAAATTGTCAACACAATGGTAGACCAGTTGAGCTCCTTTGCGTCGGAAGTAACGCGGGTGGCTAGGGAAGTAGGAACCGAAGGCAAATTAGGCGTGCAAGCGGAAGTGCGGGGAGTTGCAGGAACCTGGAAAGATTTAACGGATTCAGTTAACTCGATGGCCGGGAATTTAACAGCCCAAGTCCGCAACATTGCTGACGTGACAACCGCTGTGGCAAATGGCGATTTATCTAAAAAAATTACAGTAGATGTTAAAGGGGAAATTCTCGAACTGAAAAACACGATTAACATCATGGTGGATCAGTTGAGTTCCTTCGCATCTGAAGTAACGCGGGTGGCGAGAGAAGTAGGAACCGAAGGGAAATTAGGCGTGCAAGCGGAAGTGCGGGGAGTAGCAGGAACATGGAAAGATTTAACGGATTCTGTTAACTCGATGGCCGGCAATCTTACCGCACAAGTACGGAATATTGCTGACGTGACGACGGCGGTTGCTAACGGTGACTTATCTAAAAAAATTACAGTAGATGTTAAAGGTGAAATTCTCGAACTGAAAAACACGATTAACATCATGGTGGATCAGTTAAATTCCTTCGCATCTGAAGTAACGCGGGTGGCGAGAGAAGTAGGTTCCGAAGGCAAACTCGGCGGTCAAGCAGAAGTTAAAGGAGTTGCAGGAACTTGGAAGGATTTAACTGATAGCGTTAACTTCATGGCCGGCAGTTTGACAGCACAAGTGCGGAACATCGCTGAAGTGACAACTGCTGTGGCAAAGGGCGATTTATCAAAGAAAATTACCGTCGATGTTAAAGGCGAAATACTTGAACTCAAAAACACTGTCAACACGATGGTTGACCAGTTAAATTCCTTCGCATCTGAAGTAACCAGGGTTGCGAGGGAAGTGGGAACCGAAGGGAAATTAGGCGTACAAGCAGAAGTGCAGGAAGTAGCAGGAACCTGGAAAGATTTAACGGATTCAGTTAACTCAATGGCCGGAAATTTAACAGCACAAGTCCGCAACATTGCTGAAGTGACGACGGCTGTGGCTAACGGTGACTTATCTAAAAAAATTACGGTACAGGTTAAAGGCGAAATTTTAGAACTGAAAAACACTATTAACGTGATGGTGGATCAGCTTAATTCCTTCGCATCTGAAGTAACCAGGGTGGCTAGGGAAGTGGGTTCCGAAGGTAAACTCGGCGGTCAAGCGGATGTCCGAGGCGTAGCAGGAACTTGGAAGGATTTAACGGATTCAGTTAATTTTATGGCGGGTAGTTTGACGGAGCAAGTACGGAATATTGCTGCTGTTACGACGGCTGTGGCAAATGGCGATTTATCAAAGAAGATTACAGTCGATGTTAAAGGTGAAATTCTGGAGTTAAAAAACACTGTCAACACGATGGTGGATCAGTTAAATTCTTTCGCGTCTGAAGTAACTAGGGTTGCGAGGGAAGTGGGAACGGAAGGGAAGTTAGGCGTGCAAGCTGAAGTTAAAGGAGTTGCCGGAACCTGGAAGGATTTAACGGATTCAGTTAACTCGATGGCGGGTAATCTTACCGCCCAAGTGCGGAACATTGCGGAAGTGACAACCGCTGTGGCAAATGGCGATTTATCGAAGAAAATTACCGTTGATGTTAAAGGCGAAATTCTCGAACTGAAAAACACGATTAACATCATGGTGGATCAGTTGAGCTCCTTCGCATCTGAAGTAACCAGAGTTGCTAGGGAAGTGGGAACGGAAGGTAAATTAGGTGTGCAAGCTTACGTGCGGGGTGTAGGGGGAACTTGGAAAGATTTAACCGATAATGTTAACTTGATGGCGGGGAATTTGACGGCGCAGGTGCGGAATATTGCGGAAGTGACGAAAGCGGTGGCAAATGGTGATTTATCGAAGAAAATTACCGTTGATGTCAAAGGCGAAATTCTCGAACTGAAAGACACTATTAACGTGATGGTGGATCAGCTTAATTCCTTTGCTTCTGAGGTAACGCGGGTGGCGCGGGAGGTGGGAACTGAGGGTAAATTGGGCGGTCAAGCTGAGGTGAAAGGAGTTGCGGGAACTTGGAAAGATTTAACCGACAATGTAAACTCGATGGCGGGAAATTTGACAGCGCAAGTGCGGGGTATTGCTAAAGTTGTGACGGCGGTGGCGAATGGCGATTTGAAGCGTAAATTAATGCTGGAAGCTAAGGGAGAAATTGCGACTCTGGCAGATACGATTAACGAGATGATCGACACGCTGGCGACGTTTGCGGATCAAGTTAGTACGGTGGCGCGAGAGGTGGGAATTGAAGGGAAGTTAGGCGGTCAGGCGAAGGTTCCGGGGGCGGCGGGAACCTGGCGAGATTTGACGGATAACGTGAATGAATTGGCGGCGAATTTGACAACTCAGGTGCGCGCGATCGCCGAAGTGGCAATTGGTGTTACTAAAGGCGATTTAACGAGGTCAATTTCCGTCGCTGCTGAAGGAGAAGTGGCGATCGTCAAGGACAACATCAACCAGATGATTGCCAATCTCCGGGAGACAACGCAGAAGAATACCGAGCAAGATTGGCTCAAGACTAACCTCGCTAAGTTCACTCGAATGCTGCAAGGTCAGCGAGATTTAGAGACTGTTTCTAAATTAATTTTATCAGAACTAACGCCACTGGTTTCTGCTCAGCATGGCGTCTTCTTTATGATGGAAACTGTAGAACACGACCCCTTCCTCAAACTGTTAAGTACCTACGCCTACCGGGAACGTAAAAGCTTAGGAAATAAATTCCATTTAGGCGAAGGTCTGGTCGGACAGTGCGCCCTGGAAAAGGAACGAATACTGTTGACAGAAGTGCCGGACAACTACGTTAAAATTAGCTCGGGTCTGGGAGAATCTACGCCGCTGAATGTCGTGGTTTTACCTGTACTGTTTGAAGGGCAGGTGACAGCGGTAATTGAGCTAGCTTCGTTCCGGCGCTTCAGCGAAATTCACTTAACATTCCTCGACCAACTCACGGAAAGTATCGCCATTGTTTTAAATACAATTGCGGCGAGTATGCGGACGGAAGAGTTGCTGAAACAGTCGCAATCTTTGGCAGAAGAGTTGCAAGCTCAGCAAAAGGAACTAACGGAAACTAACAAGCGGCTAGAACAGCAAGCGCAGTTGCAGCAGACGAATGAGGAACTGCTGAAGAAGCAGCAGGAAGAGTTGCAACAAACGAATGAAGAACTAGAAGAACAAGCTGAATTGCTAGCGCTACAAAATAAGGAAGTTGAGCGGAAAAACCGAGATATCGAACAGGCGAGGGGGTTATTGGAAGAAAGAGCCGAACAGTTGGCTTTAACTTCTAAGTATAAGTCGGAGTTTCTGGCAAATATGTCTCACGAGTTGCGAACTCCGCTGAATTCGCTGTTGATTCTCGCTCGATTGCTTTCTGACAATACAGAAGGAAATTTGACTCTGAAGCAAGTTGAATACACGCGCACAATTTACTCGGCGGGAACAGATTTGTTAGGGCTGATTAATGACATCTTGGATCTCGCTAAGATTGAATCAGGCACGATGTCGGTGGAAATTGAGCAAGTGTTGTTTGCCGACTTGCGAGATCATTTGGATCGAACTTTCCGCCAAATCGCCCAGGATAAGAAGTTGAGTTTTCAAATCGAGCTTGAGGGTGGCTTGCCAAAAGGTCTCTATACTGATGCTAAACGGCTGCAACAAGTTTTGAAGAATCTGCTCTCTAATGCGTTTAAGTTTACAGAGCGGGGTGAGGTGAAATTGCGTGTCGAAGTAGCGCGGGAAGGGTGGAGTTTAGAGATAGAAAGTTTAAGGAGTTCCCCTACTGTTTTGGCTTTCTCAGTTAGCGATACGGGAATTGGGATTTCTGCTGAAAAACATAGGGTTATTTTTGAGGCTTTCCAACAAGCTGATGGTAGCACTAGCCGCAAATACGGGGGTACGGGTTTGGGTTTGTCAATTAGTAGAGAAATCGCTAATCTATTAGGCGGAGAAATTAAATTGACAAGCCGCCCGGGTGAGGGTAGCAAGTTCACGCTTTATCTGCCCCAAACTTACCAAGAATCGCGAATAATCAATGAGGGAGAATCGGGAACGGGCAAGCAAATGGCTCAATTGCCGGCTGCTATTTCTTCAGCAGTTCCTGCGCCGAATTTCCACTTGCCGATCGCCCCTTATCCATCACCTATGATCGCTGATGACCGGGAAAATGTCGAGCTGGGCGATCGCGTGCTGTTGATTATTGAAGATGACGTGAACTTCGCTCGCATTCTTTTAGATATGGCGCGGGATCAGGGTTTTAAAGGTTTAGTGGCTTTGCGGAGCGATATCGGTTTGGCGATGGCGCGAGAGTTCAAGCCAACTGCGATTATGCTGGATCTCAATTTGCCTGTGATGGATGGCTGGACAGTGCTGGATCGCTTAAAGCACGATCCGAATACGCGCCACATTCCGGTTCACATTGTATCAGTTGAAGAAGGGCGGCAGCGCAGTTTGCAGTTAGGGGCGATCGCCTATTTGCAAAAACCTGTTAGCAGCGAAGCTCTAAGCAAAGCTTTGACTGATATTAAGGGTTTTGTGGATCGGCGAGTCAAGAATCTGCTAGTTGTAGAAGACGACGAAACACAACGTCTCAGCATTGTGGATTTAATCGGCAATCACGATGTTGTAACGACGGCTGTGGGGAGCGGTGCAGAGGCGCTAGAAACTTTGCTATCAGGGCATTTTGACTGCATTGTACTCGATTTGGGACTGCCAGATATGACTGGTTTTGAACTGATCGAGCAGATCAAGAAAGATGCAACTTTAAAAAGTCTGCCGATTATTGTTTATACAGGAAAAGAGTTGACGAGAGCCGAAGAAACTCAACTTAAGCGCATGGCTGAAACAATAATTGTTAAAGATGTGCGATCGCCGGAACGTTTGTTAGATGAAACAGCTTTGTTCCTGCACCGAGTTCAAGCAGATTTGCCGGAACCGAAGCGCCAAATGCTCGAGCATTTGTATCAAACTGATTCGACGCTCGCGGGCAAAAAAGTCTTGATTGTTGACGACGATATGCGGAATATTTTCGCGCTGACGAGTATGCTGGAGCGCCATCAAATGGAAATTGTGTTTGCTGAAAACGGCAGACAGGGCATTGATACATTGCAAAATACGCCTGGTATAAATATTGTGTTGATGGACGTGATGATGCCAGAGATGGACGGTTACGAAACAATGCAAGCAATTCGCAATATGCCTCAATTCGCTTCCCTGCCCATGATTGCTCTTACTGCCAAAGCTATGAAGGGCGATCGGGAAAAATGTATCGAAGCTGGCGCTTCTGACTACATTACCAAACCTGTTGATACCGAACAGTTGCTCTCGCTGCTGCGTGTTTGGCTTTATCGATAATGGAAAGAAGGAAGAAGGAAGAAGGAAGAAGGAAGAAGGAAGAAGGAAAAAAGAGCAATTATGAAACAACCAATTCCCAAGTCCCAATAATTCGGCTACGCTCGCGTACAAGTTCCCAAGTCCCAATAACCAAGTCCCAATTCCCAATAAATAATTGAAAATGCCCCCAAGTCATGAACTTGAAACAATCGAAATTCAACTCCTACTAGAGGGAATGTTTCGCTATTACGGATTTGATTTTCGCAATTATGCTCTGGCCTCTCTCAAGCGCCGCATTTGGAAAACTATTCGCTCGGAACACCTTACCAGTGTCTCGGCCCTTCAGGAAAAGGTACTCCACCATCCGGACTACCTAGACCGTTTCCTGGTGGACATTTCTGTCAATGTAACGGCGATGTTTCGCGATCCCAGCTTTTACATTAGTTTCAGAAATAAAGTTGTTCCCCTGCTGCGTACTTATCCTTTTATTCGGATTTGGCACGCTGGATGTTCAACGGGCGAAGAAGTCTATTCTATGGCAATCTTGCTGCAAGAAGAAGGACTTTATGACCGCTGTAGGATTTACGCTACTGATATGAATGAATTAGTGTTGAAAACAGCAAAAACAGGTATCTTTCCCCTGAGACAAATGCAAGAATATACGCAACTCTACCACCAAGCAGGGGGTAAAAAAGCGTTTTCTGAGTATTACACTGCTGCTTATGAAAATGCAATTTTTCGCTCTTCTCTGAAAGATAACATTGTCTTTGCTCACCACAACTTGGCAACGGATACTTCTTTTAATGAGTTTAATGTAATCTTGTGCCGGAATGTGCTGATTTATTTCAATTCATCCCTCCAAGATCGGGTACACAAGCTTTTTTATGACAGCCTAGCGATGTTTGGAGTTTTAGGGCTCGGACATCAGGAGTCTCTAAATTTTACAGTTTATGAAAAACACTATGAAGCAATTGAACGTAGTGATAAACTCTACCGCCGAATTAAATAAACAAAAGTTTGAAATAGTGGTTGTTGGCACCTCTTTGGGAGGGCTACAGGCTCTGACTGTGCTGTTGGCAAACTTGCCGCAAAGCTTTCCTTTGCCTGTAGTTATTGTCCAACACCGCCATAAGAGTTCTCAGGATAGGCTTAGTGATTTTTTACAAAAGCAAAGTTCTCTCCAAATTACAGAGGCAGAAGACAAAGAGCCGATCGCCCCAGGACGGGTTTATTTGGCTCCTGCTGACTATCACTTGCTCATAGAATCGCCCCGCGAGTGGAAGCAGAGCGTGTCTGAAAACGACTTTACAAGTTGGGGGAGGGTTGCATTGGAGCCAATGCACAATTCAAAATCACCAATCGTCTGCCGCGGAACTGCTACATTTGCACTATCAACTGAGGGCCCTGTGTGTTATGCGCGGCCCTCAATCGATGTGCTGTTTGAGTCTGCTGCGGATGCCTTTGGGGAGAAAGTTATCGGGATAATTTTAACGGGAGCTAATTCTGATGGCAGTGAAGGGCTGGCCAAAATTAAAGCTGAGGGAGGATTGACATTTGTGGAGGAACCGGCCTCTGCTCTCTGCCGAACCATGCCGGCCTCCGCGATCGCAAATGTTGAAGTAGACTGGATTTTACCCCTCTCTAAAATTGCTCCCTGTTTAGTCAAGTTGCTAAGAATTAAAGATTAAAAAATTTATGAATGTGCAGCTCCCCGATCGAGTAAATGTCCTTTTAGTTGACGATCGCCCAGAAAATTTGGTCGCTCTAGAAGCTATCCTCAACAGCCCCTCTTATAATCTAGTACAAGCTAATTCGGGCGCAGAAGCTCTGAGATGTCTGCTTAATGAAGATTTTGCGGTAATTTTGCTTGATGTGCAGATGCCGGGAATGGATGGATTTGAGACAGCAACATTGATCCGCTCTAGAGATCGATCGCGATCGACTCCGATTATTTTTATCACAGCATTCAGCAGTAATGACACCCACGTGTTTAAAGGTTATTCTTTGGGTGCGGTTGATTACCTCTTCAAACCCTTGGAACCGGAAATATTGACATCTAAGGTGCAGGTATTTGTGGAATTGTTCCAAAAAACAGTCGAAGTGAAGCAGCAAGCAACACAGTTAGCTGCTGTTAATAGTGAACTAACTAAAAGTGAAGAGCGGTTTCGCACTTTGTGTGCTTGTTCGCCGCTGGGAATTTACTTAGCTGACGTTGAAGGCCGCTGTACTTACATGAATCCCCGCTGTCAAGCGATTTCCGGTTTAATTTTGGAGTCAAGTTTGGCAGAGGTTTGGCAGCGATCGGTTCATCCAGACGATCGCGATCGCGTAGTAGCAAATTTGTCAGCATGGATAGAAGAAGGGCAGGAATATTCTAACGAGTTTCGATTAGCTGTTAGCGAAACAGTGCGTTGGATTCACGTGCAGTCGTCGCCAATGTTTTCGGATTTGGGAAAACTGATCGGTCACGTGGGCACGGTGAGAGATGTCACTCACCGCAAGCAAGCAGAGGAAGAACGCGGCAGACTAATCCGCGAACAAGTGGCGCGGCAGGAAGCTGAGAGAGCTAACCAGATGAAGGATGAATTTCTCGCCATTCTTTCTCACGAACTCCGCACTCCTTTAAATGCAATTCTCGGCTGGTCTAGGCTGCTTCGCGCGAAAAAATTTGACGGAGAAACTATTGATAAAGCGCTAGAAACAATAGAGCGCAATGCTAAATCTCAAGCTCAACTTATAGAAGATATTTTAGATGTTTCGCGAATTCTGCGAGGGAAACTAAATTTAAATAAGCATCCGATTCGGTTGGAATCTGTGATCGAGCTGGCAATTGATTCTTTGCGGCCGCTGGCTGAGGAAAAATCAATACTCCTAGAATTAACGTACAGTCCAAATGTAGGTGAAGTTATCGGCGATTTCGATCGCTTGCAGCAAATTGTGTGGAATTTGCTGTCAAATGCGATTAAGTTTACTCCCCAAGACGGTAAAGTAGAGGTGCGGTTGGAGTCAGTTGGGGATGAGGCTCAAATTCAGATAATTGATAGCGGCATTGGTATCGATCCTGATTTTTTGCCTTATGTTTTCGATCGCTTCCGCCAAGCTGATAGCAGCACAACTAGGTCTTACGGGGGATTGGGACTGGGATTGGCGATCGTCCGTCACTTGGTGGAACAGCACGGCGGTAAGGTCGATGCAGAAAATAATCCGGGCGAGGGTGCGAAATTTACGGTGGCTCTACCTCTTGCACAGAGGAACCCCCGAGGTGCAGAGGATGGTTGGTCGCAGCTCAATGAGCCGGCAGAGGCTCCCCCAGCTCTGGTTAATTTGCAGTTGCTGGTGGTGGATGATGACGATGACACGCGGGAGTTTTTGATTGCTTTACTGGAGGAGGAAGGAGCTATGGTGCGATCGGCCGCATCGGTGGCCGAGGCTCTAGCTGCACTGGAGAGTTTTTGGCCGGATGTGCTGCTGAGCGACATTGGAATGCCCGGATCGGACGGCTACGAGTTGATCGCGCGGGTGAGAGAAATGGAAGCGCTCAGGGGTAGAAAGATGCCTGCGATCGCCCTGACGGCCTACGCCAGAGAGTCCGAGCGCCAGCAAGCGCTGCAAGCTGGTTTCCAGATGCACTTATGTAAACCAGTTGAGGTAACTGAGTTAATTGCCGGAATTGCTAACCTCGCAGGAATACTCGAAAATCCCGAGCCGACGGACTCGGCGGTTGAAACCGCTTTTCTGACCCCCCAATCCCGTGCCGATTACTGATAATAATATTAAGCTAGTTTAAAGGATAAGCGATCGACAGTTCGGAACAAGGCACCCGTTTTTCCCCAAAAAGCCGGATATTTGCTGTTTTTTTGCTTCAACCTGCCGTCAAAGTACAAAATTACCCGCCAATCAATACATGAATATTTTTAGCAGTCTGCTTTCTGGGCCAACTCAAGCACCCCAAGTCAAAAAACAGCGTCGAGGCATTGAAATTAAGTCGGAACGCGAAATCGAAATTATGCGGCAGGCCGCGAAAATCGTGGCAACGGTACTCAAAGAAATTTCCCAAATGGTGAAACCGGGAATGACTACTGCTGATTTAGATGCTTATGCGGAAAAACGCATCCGTTCTATGGGTGCAACTCCGAGTTTTAAAGGCTATCAAGGTTTTCCCGGCTCGATTTGCTCTAGCATTAATAACGAAGTTGTTCACGGCATTCCCAGCGCCAAAAAGGTAATTCGGGCAGGAGATGTTCTCAAGGTAGATACTGGGGCATATTATCAAGGTTTTCACGGCGATTCTTGCATCACGATCGCAGTTGTGGAAGTGACTCCAGAATCTGCAAAATTAATCCGAGTCGCAGAAGAAGCTCTCTACAAAGGCATCGAACAAGTGAAAGCTGGAGCGTATTTGCTCGATCTGGCTGGTGCGATCGAAGATCATGTCAAAAGCAACGGTTTTTGCATCGTTGAGGATTTTACCGGCCACGGTGTCGGGCGAAATTTGCACGAGGAACCGTCGGTTTTCAATTTCCGCACCCGCGAAATGCCGAACGTGAAATTGCGATCGGGGATGACATTGGCGATCGAACCGATTCTGAATGCGGGTTCTAAGTACACTCGGACGCTTTCTGACAAGTGGACTGTTGTAACGGTTGACAATGCTATGTCGGCTCAGTTTGAGCATACTGTGTTGGTGACGGAAACAGGCTATGAAATTTTGACCGATCGTTCAAAAGTTTAAGTTGAAGGGTTCAAGAATAATTTTGAGTTTTGAGTTTTGAGTTTTGAATTAAAGATGTAATAAATTTTTAATCGTTAGATCAAAACACAACTCAAAACTCTAGAGTTTAACCACAATTTTTTGAGATCCTTCGAGAGATGGAGTGACAATAAGAGTTAAATGCGGCTAAATTAAAAGATACTGGTAAAGCGTAAGGGTAAGAGATATGTCAGCACGATTATTATTGGTAGACGATGAACCGGGCTTGCGGGAAGCGGTACAAGCTTATTTGGAAGATAGCGATTTTGCGGTTGAGGTTGCCAGTAATGCTCGGGATGGGTGGGAACTCTTGCAGCAGCACAATCCGGATTTGGTGATTTCAGACATTATGATGCCGCAGGTGGACGGTTATCAGTTTCTCAAGCAAGTGCGGGAAGATCCTCGCTATAAGGCTTTGCCGGTGGTATTTTTAACTGCTAAGGGGATGACGAGCGATCGCATTCAGGGCTATCAAGCAGGCTGCGATGCTTATCTTTCTAAGCCCTTCGATCCCGACGAGTTAGTAGCAATTGTAACGAATTTGCTGGCCCGCCGCGCGGCTGCTAAGGAGACGGGCGAAAGTGCTGAAAGTCCCGATATTGCTGCTTTGACAAGCCAAATGGCGAGAATTGAGTCTTTGCTGAGCGGGCGGAGTTCGATCGCCCAAAGTCCTTCGCCAATTAAAATTGATTTGACTCCGCGAGAACAAAGTGTTTTGGATTTGGTTGCTCAAGGTTTGATGAATAAGGAAATTGCCCGCCGCTTGGAAACTAGCGTGCGTAATGTGGAAAAGTACGTCAGCCGTTTGTTTAGCAAGACGGGTACTAACAGCCGTACTGAGTTGGTTCGCTTCGCTCTCGAACACGGCTTGACTAAGTAGAAGCCCTATCGACTTTGCTGGAGGCTCTGTTTCGCCGCTCTGCGTTACCAGGCTCTTCCCATTGGTGACAACATAAGCTTCTAGTCAGCCAAGGAATGAATTCGACGGGGTTAATAGCTAAAGTCCTCGTTATGAGGACTAATGAGTTCTTCAGTCCTCATAGCGAGGACTTTAGCTTTGAGACAGGGGTTTCAACAAGAGCCGGACTATCGGTTTGACGTTAAGTTGTCAGGAATGAGCTCTTCCTGGTAACGAGAATTATGCAAAAAATTAAAAATGTTAAGATATAAATATTGACAGATCTTCGGTGGCTGTGGTATGTCACATCAGCTTGCTGGTGGCAGCGCGGGGTGCGAAGAGTGGTGTGCGATTCCCTACGGGATAGCTACGCACGCGCGGACTTCGCACTGCTTTGAGTCTGAGATGAACACTCGCAAAGGCTGGGGAATTACTTAACGGGAAAACCTGACTGTTTAAGAGTTTTCACGTAGTAAATAGAAAGGCAAACAGTTGACCGGATACCCTCCGTAAAGCACACTTGTAGCGAAGTGTCACAGATGAGGTTATATTTTCTCAGAAAAGAAACCACTATTCATTAATGACAGCGCAGGAAAGTAGCGGCGGATGTTGAATTTATAGCACTACCCAAGTTTAGTTTATACCAGGAGGATAGCATGAGGAAAATCACGGCGCGACAAACGATAAGTGCCATAGTAGCACTGCCGATCGTACTAATGGCCAATACAACTCAAGCTTTTGCCGCTGATACCAGTCAGAAAATAGAGCCAATTAAGAAAGTATCGGATTTGGGCGATGAACTTGATTTTGATATTGGCGCACCAATAACAATCAGCATTGAAGAAAGCGAGGATTGGGATGAACCTGATTTTGCAGCTACTTTAGATATGGAGATTAGTAAATTTATGACAAACAATCTTCAAGCTGTAATTGATGAGCCGCCGCCGGTAGTTTATCTCAGTGCGGCGAGGGGTCAGTCAAGCAAGGAATGCCGCATTTCAGCGATATGCGAATAACTGAATCGGATTTGCGCCATTTGGGCGATGGCTGGGAACCCCGCAAACTACGACTCTTTGGCTGGGTACAATTTGAGCCATCATCAAGATTTCTGTAAAATCCGGTTGATTTTGCTGAGAATATGCGAATAACAGAGTATGTATTTTTTGGGTATGCTTTAATTTGAGCCGCTACAACAATAAGTATGCAGGCAGAAATAAACTTAACTAAGTAATTGTTCGGTGTGATTGGTGATCGCCAAAACGGGTTTAAATAAATTTAAACTTGTGATTGTTTCCTGTAATTGTTGAAGGCAAAAACTGGTACAAATAAGCTGATAGCAACCGCAAAAACGGTTAGTTATGACGTTTTTAATTGCACTTTCTCCTGCCGTCGATTCCTTCCATCCGTTACATCCGTTATATCATGTCCGATCGAGTGACCGCGATTAAAAGGGCGGGTTTTTGAGATTGTCAATTATTGGCAGATATTTTTCGTGAACCCGCCCCTACCGTATTAGGGGTAATCGACCGGACATAATATTACATCCGTTAAATAATCAGTTGCCGAACTTCCATCAGTTACATCCGTTAAATAATCCGTTGCCGAACTTTGTTTCATCAGCAGTTGACAGCACCTATTCTGAGAAAATTTTTTAAATATTAATTATGATTAATTCGCACTGCCAGCAAGACACCGCAGCACAGCAAAACAAAAGTTCGCTGCAAACTCTCTCCCGAACTCTGAGAATGTCTCAGGGGCAATTTTCGCTGATTTTGGTGCGGTGCAATTACAGTGAGATGAGAGAGGAAACTGTACGGCAATTGCGAGAGGAGTCTGGTATTGAGATTCGAGAAATTGTCCTCCCGGCATCTGTTAAAACTCTTTACACGACGATAGAAACCGAACTTTCCGGCAGCCAGCCGTCAGCTTTAATGGTGTTTGGATTGGAATCGGTAAGCGCGATCGATCGAGTCCTGACTTCTACCAACTACGTTAGAGAAGAATTTCGGAATAATTTTCCCTTCCCGGTGGTGCTGTGGGTGACCGACAAAATTTTAAAAAAGCTGATTCGGTTAGTAACAGATATCGAGACTTGGACGACAACTGTTGAATTTGTGCTCGGGCCAGACGACTTGGTGGATTTCCTGGGCAAAAGTGCCGATCTCATTTTTTCCCACATTTTAGAAAGCGGCAATTGGCGTTTAAGTAATTCTGCCATTCTCGGAGCCAACTCTTTGAGTGAATTAGAGTCCGCTAGCCAAGACTTGCAAACTTGCAACATCAGGTTAGAACCAGCTATTGAAGCAAGTTTGCAATTTATTCGCGGTCGGCACGAATATGCTTGTCACCGCATCCCGGCTGCTCTTGAATTGTATCAAAAAAGTCTCAATTTTTGGAAGTATCAAGTACCATTTATTGGTGCAAAAACAGAATTCAGCAATTTGTTATTTACCGTTCATCCGGCCCCGGTGTTAGAGGGAATTATGCTATTCCACATCGGTCTTTGCTACCGCTTCCAAGCAGAAATACACCGCAGTGGAAACCGTCCTTACTGGACGGAAGCTAAGAATTATTTTCAGGAATGTATAGATGTTTTAGAACGCGCAGGACGGTCGGATGCAGTTGGTATATTCATCAATCAACTCGGCGAAGTATTACAGCATTTAGAAGATTGGGATGCACTCTGGAATTTAGCTATCAAAGCTCGGAGGTTACATCAAAAGATGGAAAATTCAGCAGTTAATTTGGCTCAAGATTACGGCTTTTTGGCTAGAGTAGCCTTAGAGCAAAAGAACTGGCAAGGGGCAAAAGAATGGGCTTTAGTCGCTCTAAACGTTCTCAACTCGAATTTAGAAGCGACGGGACAGGGAACGCCTGTAAAGTCGCAGCATCAAGGCTTATATCTGTTAATTTTAGCAGAGGCCCAGAGCCAGTTGGGTGAGATGGAGGAGGCGATCGCGCATTTAGAGCTTGCTCGCTTGGAAACCGAACCTTGCTACAACCCGCAACTGTATTTGCGGGTTTTAGAAATGCTGCGATCGCTCTATTTTCAGCGGGGAGAATATCTCGAAGCATTTCAAATTAAGCAAGATTATCGAGCGGTGGAACATACATATCGGTTTCGAGCTTTTATTGGAGCCGGAAAGTTGCAGCCGCACAGAGAAGCGGTTAATTCCGTTGCCGAAACTATTGCCGGCGCTGCTACTATTGCTGACGAAATTACTGCTTCCGGCAGAGAACAAGACCTCAATCGCTTGATATATAGGATGAACAATACCCCAGACAAACTGACAGTAATTTACGGTCAGTCTGGAGTTGGCAAAAGTTCAATAGTCACCGGAGGATTAGTACCGGCTCTCAAACAAAAAAAAATAGAAATGCGGACTGTTTTGCCCGTAGTGCTGCAAGTTTACAACAACTGGCCGCGGGAATTGACCAGACAGTTATCTGCTCTTAAAGCTGAAATATTCGAGCCGGAAATTTCCGAACCCTTACCAGAAACTGCTCCGGTAGATTTTCCAGTAGAAGCAGGCCCAGTTAAGGGAAATCTTATGTCGGGATTTCACGGTGGAGCGATTGGGAATAATGAGGATCAAAGGGAGCAGTCACAGCCAGTAGAATTAATAATAGAACAACAGGCGATCGAATACGAAAACATTATCAATGATCTGCAAAGAAATTCTGAACATTTAGTGACTGTGCTGATATTTGACCAATTTGAAGAATTCTTTTTCGTCTGGAAAGAGCCAGAGGCAAGACAAATATTTTTTGATTTTTTGCGGGAATGCTTGAAAATCAAATACTTAAAAGTCGTCCTGTGTTTGCGGGAAGATTACCTGCACTATTTGCTGGAATTTTCCCGACGCAAAAACCAGACAGAATTCGCTAACAATGATATTTTGGAGGACATTCTCAGCAAAAACATTCTGTTTTATTTGGGAAATTTTTCGCTGAGCGATGCGCGATCGGTAATTCGCACTTTAACTGAACGAGCGCAGTTTTACTTAGAACCAGAACTGATTGAAGAATTAGTTAAAGATTTAGCTGGAGAATTGGAAGAAGTCCGCCCGATCGAACTACAACTTGTCGGCGCTCAACTGCAACAAGAGAACATTAGAACTTTAACTCAATATCAAGAACTCGGCAACAATCCGCAACAAAAATTAGTCGAAAGATTTCTCGAAGAAGTCATCAAAGATTGCGGTCCTGAAAATGAAGTAGCGGCGCGCCGAGTTTTGTATTTGCTGACAGATGAAGAGGAGATCCGTCCCCTAAAAACTCGCGCCGAATTAGCCTCGAATTTAGCGACGTTTGCAGAAGCTGATAAATTAGATTTAGTCTTAGAACTGTTAGTAAACTCTGGCTTAGTTTTTCGGTGGACGGAACTGCCGGCAGAGCTTTATCAGCTCGTTCACGATTATTTAGTTAGCTTCATTCGCCAGCAGCAAGAATTAGATCAAAAGGCAGAATTTGAGGAACTGCGAAAGCAAAACCAAATTAACCGAGATGAAATTGAACAAATTCGCAAAGACAGAGAGCAAGATGCTTTGCTGTCGGAAGCTAGAGACAAACAGTACCAAGCGGAAGCTCAACTTTACCACGCTCGGAAATGGCAATTGCGGGCGGCGGTTCTAGGAGTGCTTGTACTCGGAGGTGTTTCGGCGATGGCATTCGAGCAAGCAAAATTAGCAGAAAGCGCGCGGCAAGAAGCAGAAACCAGTCGGACTGATGCCCTAAATTCGGCGTCGGAAGCTTTGGTGCTTTCTAATGAAAAAAATCAATTAGGAGTGTTAGGAAATAGTATCAAAATTGGTCGTGGTTCTCAGAAAAGTACAGCGCTGCCTGTGGACACTAAAAATCAAATTTCTGAAAGACTCAGACAAGCCGTTTCCGGCGTGCAAGAACGCAACCGTTTCGAGCAGCACAGCAAGTTTGTTTTGGATGTGAGTGTCAGTCCCGACGGCAATTCAGTTGCTTCGGCAAGTGCTGACAAAACTGTGAAATTGTGGAGCAAAGAAGGTAAGTTATTAAAAACTTTCAATCACCCGGATAGCGTGACGAGTGTTAGTTTTAGTCCCGATGGGAAAACGATCGCTACTGGTTGTGCCGATCGTACAATTAGAATTTGGCAAGTAGATAACGACAAAAATGCGATCGGCATTTTACCCGGCCACCGCGATATCGTCACCAGCGTCAGTTTCAGTCCCGACGGCAAAACCCTAGCTTCCGCCAGTCACGACAACACCGTCAAAATCTGGAACCTTGCGAACAAACAACTGCTGCAAACCTTAACCGGACACAAAGACTGGGTGCTCGGCGTCAGTTTCAGTCCCGACGGCCAAACAGTTGCCTCAGCAAGTGTTGACAAAACTGTCAAACTTTGGAACCGAGAAAGTAAAACCCAGAAATTTAAAATTAATCCCAAAACATTAACCAATCATTCTGGAATTGTTTACAGCGTTAAGTTCAGTCCAAACAGTCGAGAACTCATCTCAGCAAGTGCCGACACCACAGCCAAAATTTGGAACCGAAATGGTGAGGAAATCAGAACTCTCAAAGGACACAACGATGAAGTTGTCAGCGCGAGTTTCAGTCGCGATGGCGAAAAAATTGTCACCGGCAGTGCAGACGATACGGTGAAAGTTTGGAGTCGCAGCGGCACTTTGCTCAACACTTTTCGAGGACATCAAGACGACGTGAGGGCCGTGAGTTTCAGCGGCGATGGCACTATTGCTTCCGCAAGTAAGGACAAAACAGTGAAACTTTGGCAACCAAACAGCACTCCGTTGAATAAGATTTTATCGGGACACGGAGACTGGGTTTACAAAGTCAGTTTTAGTGCTGATGACAAAACAATTGCTTCTGCTAGCGGGGACAAAACAGTGAGACTTTGGCACGCTGACGGCAGTTTATTCAAAACCTTAGAAGGTCACAAGGATTCTGTTACCTGGGTGAGCATTTCGCCTGATGATAAAACTGTTGCTTCGGCTAGCGACGACAAAACGGTGAAAGTCTGGAATTTAAACGGGAAACTGTTAGATACTCTCAGCCACAGCGGCATTGTCAGAAGCGTGAGTTTTAGTCCAGACGGAAAGATAATTGCCGCCGCAAGTGCCGATCGCAAATTGTACCTCTGGCGCTGGAACGGTTCTAAAGCAACTTTGTTTGCAAAACTCGATCACAGCAATCCAGTAATTAGCGTTAGCTTCAGTCCCGACGGCAAAACTATTGCTACTGCTACCGCTGCTGAGGACAAGCCAAGCGGGAAGAAAAAGGCTTTTGAAATTACCGGAGAAAAGAGAGTTTACCTGTGGCAATTTAACGGTTCGTCGGCGAAAATTCTGAAAACTCTCGACCACCAGGACAGCGTTAAAGATGTTAGCTTCAGTCCCGACGGGAAGACTATTGCTGCTGCTTGCGCTGACAAAAAAGTTTACTTGTGGGGGTTTGATGGAAAAGTGGCAAATTTAACTGAAAAACTCGACCACAGCGATACTGTAGAAAGCGTGAGTTTTAGTCCCGACGGCAAGTTGATTGCGGCCGCTAGTGGGGGAAATACTGTTAAACTGTGGGATTTTGACGGCAAGAAGGCGCTGCTATCTAAGACTTTAGAATCGAGCGATCGGGTGTTGAGCGTTACTTTTAGTTCGGACAGCAAAACTCTGGCTTTTGCTAGCAGGGATAGAAGTGTAATTTTGTGGCCTGTGGAGAATTTGGAATTGAATAATATTATTGCTCGGAGTTGCGAATGGTTGGGAGATTATTTGCAGAATGACCCGAATGTTGCTGAGGGCGATCGACTGCTTTGTCTTGGGTTTGGGAAACAGGCGTTAAATAAGAGGAAGTAAACCTGGTTTGTAGTGAGGACTTCATTTCTCTCTCTGCGGATGAAGAAGGACTTGCATTCTTGACAGCTAACCTAGAGTTTAATTTAGATTAAAATCTCTATCTGTTGAATGGTGTTTTTGGTTGTAAATTTGCGGTAAAATTTCAGTAATAAACTTAACTCCTTTGGCGGTTCGCCCGCCGCATCAATCCGCAATTCCAACAAAAGGTAAACCGCATGGATGTCAATTCCCAAAATGTCCAACCAATCCCGCCATTCCACGAGAAAAATGAGGAAACGCCAGACATAGGCGGCGGTTTGCCCGTAATAGAGTTTTGGGCAAAACATACATTGTCCCCGGAAGGCCCAAAACTTTGGAAAACTTTGCTGCACAAAAGTGCTTGTTTGTCCTGTTCTTGGGGCACTGGCGGACAGAAAGGAGGTTTTACAAATGAAGAGGGCGAAAAACTTCAGCGCTGCATGAAAAGTGTGGAAGCAATCTCCGCTGAAATCAAGCCGGCTATCTCAACTCAATTCTTTGAAAAGAAGAGTATTGCACAACTTCAGCAATTAACTTCAATGGAAGCCGATAGGTTGGGAAGGCTGAGTTTTCCGATGATTTTGCGGGCTGGTTCATCTCATTACGATCGCATTTCTTGGGAAGAAGTTTATCAAATTGCCGAAGCTGCCTTTCGCAAAACCCCCGAACGAGTGGCATCCTACAGTTCTGGCCGTTCTTCCAACGAAGCCGCTTTTCTGCTGCAATTGATGATGCGGGCGAGGGGTTCCAATAACTTAGCAGATTGTTCCGATCTCTGCCACGCTCCCTCGACAACCGGGTTAAGCGAAATGTTTGCCACCCGCACCTCGGTAGTGAGTCTAGAAAACTTGAAGGAAGCAGATTGCGTCGTACTCGCGGGCAGCAATTCTTCCTACAACCATCCCCGCTTGATGAACGAATTGATTAAACTTCGCGACAAAGGCGGTAAAATAATTGTAATTAACCCGGTGATGGAAATCGGGTTAGTCAAGTTTGGTTCTCCCGCATTTCCCGTCAAGTCGCTCATCCCCGGTTCCGATATTTCCTCGCTGTACTTGCAACCAATTCCCGGTAGCGATACGGCGCTATTTGTCGGTATTCAAAAATCTGTAATCGAACAAGGATTGCTGGACGAAAAATACTTGCCAACTTATACAGAAGGCTGGGAAGCAGTAGTCCAGCACGCCCGCGAAACGTCTTGGGAAACTATTACTGAAACCTGCGGAGTTTCCCGCGCAGAAATTGAGGCAGCCGCCAAAATTATCGGCACTTCACAGCGGGTTGTCTTCGGTTGGGCGATGGGAATTACCCAACACGATAACGGTGTAGATAACGTTTTCAGCATTGCCAATACTGCTTTAATGACAGGAAATGTCGGCAAAGAAGGGGCGGGATTAATGCCCGTGAGAGGACACTCAAACGTGCAAGGGTTCGGCTCTATGGGCGTCACTGTGAAGCTGAAAAAAGAAATTCAACAAGCTTTAGAAAAGTTATTGAATCGTCCCCTCAGCTCTGTTAAGGGTTACGAAACTCGATCGCTCATTGAAGCAGCAGATGCAGGCAAAGTCGATACGCTGATCTGTCTGGGCGGCAACTTGTATGGGGCAAATCCAGATTCAAATCAGGCAAAACGCGCTTTAAGCAATGTTGAAACCGTTATCTACCTCGCAACCAAACCGAATTTAGGGCATTTTCACGGATTGGCAAAGCACAATACAATTGTGATTCCAGTCCTGAATCGCTTTGAAAACCCCCACAAAACAACGGTGGAGTCTGGGAATAATTTTGTGCGTTTAAATGATGAGGGTGAAACTCATCTCAAAAATGCAGATATGATTCCAGAGGTACAATTTTTGACGGAATTAGCCAGCAGAATTCACGGCGATTTTCCCGTTGATTGGCGCCAACTTCAAGACACAAAATACGTTCGGCAATTGATTGCTAAAACTATTCCGGGCTATGAAAAGATAGCAACAATAGATGAAACCAAAGAGGAATTTACCATCGGCGGTCGCATTTTTACGGAACCTAAATTCCCTACAGAGTCTGGGAAAGCGAAGATGTTTGTCGCGCCTTTACCTAAGCTGAAATTACCGGAAGCGAAAGAGTTTGGAGTATCGGAATCAACAAAGGGTATTGTTGTGGCATTGATGACGGGACGCAGCTATTCTCAGCACAATACTGTTGTCTACAAAATTGATGACAAATACCGGGGAATGCCACACCGCAACTGCATTTTGATGAATAGTGCGGATGCAGAAAGTGTGGGTTTGCAGGAACATCAGCGGGTTACGGTGCAGGGAAATGCGGGAAAAATGGAAAATGTCGAGGTGATTTACGGGGCGGTTCGTGAGGGTGCTGCTTTGATGTTTTATCCTGAAGTTAATGTGATTTTTAACCCGGAAATTGAAAAGCGATCGGGCACGCCTGCTTATAAGCGCGTACCTGCTTTTGTATACGCATAAATGGGAGCTCAGGTAAGGTGCGCCATCAGCACCCAGCCCTGTCAAGGTGTTCCTTATTTAGGCATTGTTCGTGAGTCTTGAACGGCAACGGTCGCTGGCGACAAGC
>NZ_JAUBPO010000099.1:0-28697 GCF_036700785.1 Microcoleus sp. S28C3
CCGTTGCCGTTGGAGTATGGACGTTTGCCGGTCTTTGGGCGAGCGCACTTTTTGACCTGCTTAGTCTAAACTCCAATGGTATGCTAGGCGAACACCACCCTCGCTAGAAGTTAAGTGATCGACAGCAGCCGAAAAATCTCGTGAAGTGGAATGACCAAAACCAAGTGTGAGGTTGCAAAGTTTTCTGGAAGCCCCTGAACCGAGTCGCGCCGAAGAGCGATCGCAATACTAATACCGAATACTTCAAAATTACCAGTGGGTCGATCGCCCTTCAATTCGGTATTGCGTTAGCAAAGCCCTCGAAGAGGATCGCTCTCTTAATTTCTAGCGTTATTGTTCTGCCAAGAGCGCGATATTTGTCAAGGGCGATCGCGCTTCTAAGATTCTTACGGCTTCCGATCGAGAAGTTGGCGGTAATTGACACCCCGATTATTGTAGCGCCTCAGATTGTTTGAGGGCTGCACTGAACGCGAAGTGGTTAAGATTCAGCAGCGATCGGGAATGCTAAAATTGTCTGTTGCCGAATGGGGAGCTGAATCACAAACTCAGTACCTGAGCCAGGTGTAGAAAAACACTTGATTTTACCGCGATGTTTTTCAGTAATGATTTGATAACTAATCGACATCCCCAAACCCGTACCTTTACCGATCGGTTTGGTGGTGAAGAAAGGGTCAAAAATGCGCTGCTTCACTGAGTCTGGCATACCGATTCCGTTGTCAGCGATCGCCACCTCCACCCATTGATTGTCGATCGCAGAAGTCCGAATCGTAATCTGGTTCGGGGTGTCTTTAAGCTCCTGATAGGAGCGTTTGGTATTCATGTAATCTAGGGCATCCAGAGCATTGACCAAAATATTCATGAATACCTGATTGAGTTGTCCGGGGAAACATTCCACCTTGGGCAATGTGCCATAGTCTTTAATCGTTACCACGCCTGGAGACTCTGGTTTCTCTTTGAGCCGGTGTTGCAAAATCAGCAATGTACTTTCAATTCCCTCATGAATATCAACATCTTTGAAGTCTGCTTCATCCATGCGAGAAAAATTTCGCAACGAGACGACAATACCGCGAATTCGCTCGGTGCCTACCTTCATAGATGACACGATCTTTTGGATGTCTTCAGTGAGGAATTCCAAGTCGATTTCCTCTGCCATTGCTTGCACGTCTGGATCGTTGCTGGGATGGCGCTGTTGATAGAGTTCGATCATCCGCAGCAGATTTTGGGTATATTCGTCCAGGTGGGTGAGATTACCGTGGATGAAGTTGACCGGGTTATTGATTTCATGGGCAATTCCCGCCACCAACTGTCCCAAGCTAGACATTTTTTCGCTTTGGATAACTTGCATCTGGGCTTTTTTCAGTTCGTTTAGGGTTGTCTCGAGTTCTTTAGCTTGCACGGTTGAGGAAATTGCTAGTTCTTCGATCGCAGCAACCTGGGGCAGAGTTGTCCAGCAAGCAATCGCCACTCCCACAAATGCCAGCGTCATCAACACAATAATCAGCAGATACGGATTCTTGGTTCCGATTTCTACCCGCAGCCAGGATCTGATCAGCCAACTGATTGTCGCTGCACTACAAATCAGCGCAATCAAAACTCCGATCTGAAGCACTACAAAATCTTCGTTTTCAGGATGGTTTAGCGGCTTGGCATGGAGTCGATCCCACCACGGTAAGTGCAAAGGTGCCCAAGGAATCCGCCGAATTGCAGCGTCGATCGCGATCGCTGCTAACGGCAACAGCAACCCGATGCCAAAATCCATCCATCCCCAGCTAACACCACCCACCACCAGGGAAATGAACTCCACCACCAGCAATGCTAAGGATAGTCGCCCCCAACGCACGACTGGATCGTTGCGCTGCATCCACAGCCCCAAGTGCAACCCCATGATAGAAATGAAAAAACTCACCCCTGACACCACCACAATTCGAGTGGTGTTGCCCCAGACTAAAAATCCTAAACTACAGATAAAGGTTAGCAGCAGCGCGGGTTCTAGGGAACCCCGACGGGACGCTGCGCCAAACACTGGAGACAACAGCCCATCCTGCGCGAGTTGGAAAAGGATGCGGGGCGTATTGCAAACGCTAGTCGCAGATCCCAACAAACAGCAAGCCGTAACCAGCAATGTGACTATGACAGGGGCAGCGTCTCCCCAGAAAGGCTTGGCAGCCGCCAGGAAATTGCCGTACAAATTGCCTTCTAAACCCGCAGCGGTTGCCAACTGCAACAAGACTAAAGTGCCACCCACAAACACCAGAGGCATGAACCAGGCAACCCAAGACAGCGCCTTGAGGGTGTCTTTTGGGTGGAGACTGTCGGCTACAAAGGATGAAGCTGTGTCGCAGCCATAGAAGCTATAAGCGGCAAACAAGTACCATTTCAGCCAGTCCTGGACACTGATGGCATCAATGCTGCTGGGCAAGAGTCCGGGGCTTTGGGGCGAAAAGGCAAGCCAGCCTAAACCCTGAACGCAGAAGAGGAATAAAAAGCCGATCGAAGGAAAGACAAAAAAGAGGTGCAGAATGGCGACGGCGCGGGTGCCACTGAATGCTACAAAGTAAGCGATCGCAGTGAAACCGATCTCAAACACTTTTTCTGGAATCTTCAGCCCCATCGGTTCTAAATGGAATTGGATCAAATCTGTGATGACGATCGCATTAATGGCCGGAAAGGAAACCCACCCCAAGTAGTAGGCAATCCCCAAGTAACGGGAAAGGGCAGGGTAACGATGAAGCAATCGCGTGATGTAATTGGGTGTTCCCCCAGATACATCTGGATATTTCTCACCCAAACTCTGAACTTGAAGGTTAAACAGAATTCCGACGATCGCACCAGGAATCCAGACCAACAGCGATGCGGAGCCAATTTCTGCTTGCATCGACGGTGCTAAGGTAAACCACATCAGATATCCAACCACACTAAACCCCCAAGCTTCCGCAGAGGACATGGTGCGCCGGAGGCGATTCAAAAATGGCACACGATCTATTTCCATAACAAGCAGATAAAAGTAATCCTATTGTGATACAAGTGTATTTTCCACCATCAAGAAAAAAACAAATACCTAGTATTTCCTTCTAGGGGTTAAACTTGTAATCTCGATCTAATGTAGCGGTGAAATATTGAGGCCTAATCAGTTTATGTTGCTAGCGATCGCACTCTTGAGCACAATAACTCGTTGGAACTGATATCTTGCACGAGATGCAATAAGCCTTTCACGGGCGGGATATCCTGCCCGCCCCACAAGAAAATTCACTTACTTTTTGTGGAACAGGTCGAAAAGCCTGTTAAGCGATAATGGTGCAATATCTCAGTTGAAACGGACTCTATTGAGTCTTTTCACTTTATTTAATGTGCCGTTATCTAGCGCTCGCGATCGCAATACTAATACTTTAAAAATACCAGTAGATCTATCGCTCTTTAATTCGGTGCGTTAGCGAAGCTCTCGAAGAGGATAGCTCTTTTAGTTTCTAGCGTTATTGTTCTGCTAAGAGTGCGATATTTTTTACACTTGGCAAATTATATTTTGTCGCAGCAAGCTGTGCAACCATTTCTGCACGAGACGAAACCTCAAGCTTGCGGAACATTCGCTTCAAAGCTTGTTTCACAGAATTCTCAGTAATCCAAATTTCCTTCCCAATTTGTGCGTTTGTTCGTCCCAAAGCAACCAATTCGGCAATTTGCAATTCACGAGGCGTTAATCGCTCGCTCTTGAAAGATTGGTGTTGCGATTTTCCTATGCCCGTTGGGCAGGCTTCGCCAACGGAAAAACTTCGCGATCGCACTGTTGCAGCCCAAACAGATAAGTGCAAACAGATCGCACTCAAATCGGCTAGATTTTGCGTATCAAAGGCAGGCATTGACTGTTCGCGGGTGCAACCTACTGCACCCACTAATTGACCGCGACTGACGATCGGCCCCGCCATCACGTGCCAATGATCGGGTCGGGGACAAATTATTGCCCACGCCTTGGGCGATGTTACTAATCCTTCATGCACAGGCGTATGGCGCTCCGCTAAGTAACGTGCAACAGGATTATGTTCGACAGATAACGGGACTTTTAGGAATTTCTGAAGATTTCGATCGGCTAAAAGCTGGTCTAAAAAGAAGATTCCCGATCGCTTAGTTGCAAAATACTCACCGATTTTGGGCACGACTTGCGCTCGCAAATCTTGTTCATCCGTCACCTGGTCGATTTCTTTAAATAAAAGCTGCAAGGAAATTGTCATGCGGTCAAAAAGAGTACCCGATCGAGGACTAGGCGAAGTCGGTTGCTACTTCTAGTATAAGGACAGATTTAATCGCAATCGCCCCAAGGAGATGAATTCATGACTGACTCACAAAAGCATATCATTGGTTTGGTATTTTATCCTGGCATGACATCGCTGGATATTGTGGGACCACAGCAAGTTTTTAGTGCGTTGCCAGGTGTCCAGATTCATCGGATCTGGAAAACGCTAGATCCGATTAAAACCGATGACGGCATGATGGTTTTGCCTGATACCACCTTTGACAATTGCCCGCGCTTGGACGTTATCTGTATTGGTGGCGGCTTAGAGCAAGGGGCAGTAGAAGACGATCCAGAGATACTAGCATTTCTTCGCAAACAAGGCAGCACCGCCAAATTTATCACTTCTGTCTGCGGTGGATCGCTATTTCTGGCGAAAACCGGACTGCTGTTCGGCTATCGAGCGACGACTCACTGGGCAATGCGCCAACAACTCGCAAAGTTTGGCGTTGAGGTTGGCACAGAGCGCATAGTAATCGATCGCAATCGTATTACTGGTGGAGGCGTGACAGCAGGTATCGATTTTGGCCTGACGATCGCTAGCATCCTTTGTGGTGAGGAAGTAGCCAAGATTATTCAACTATTACTGGAGTACAATCCCGCCCCGCCATTTGATGTCGGTTCGCCAGAAAAAGCGGGGCCTGAGTTGGTCGATAAGGCAATCTTATTTATGCAGGGGATATCGAGTTTAGAAGTAGCAAAACAGGCAGTTTGACATGAACACAACTTCGGAAATCGATCGCGATCGTACTCCCACAAATTGGGTACAAATAGGTTTTTATACAACTTCAATCGTCTTTAACCTCTGCTTGATTGCTCAGTTATTAACAGTTGGAGTTGCCTACTTCAATGACCCTTCCTGGTGGAATATTCATGTTTGGCTAGTGCGAGGCTATGGTGGATTGTCATTAATATTATGGGGATGGTCATCGCTCGCCCCGTTCTCACGCAAAATACGACATCTTGCTGCCACTTTACCTGTGCTGCTTGGGCTGCAATTTGTCAGCATTCATCTCAAAACACCTCTCCATCTAGAGGTGTTCCATCCTCTGATTGGATTTTCGCTCCTCTATGTTTCTTCAACCCTTGTACACAGCACATCGCGCATTTTATCACCCACCCACCATCAGAATGAGCAAGCTTGAGAGTTAGAAATGACGCAAGATGCAATCTTTACTCCCTTCTTTGCAACAGTGCAGCACTTATCCAGTTTGGCACAATTGATTAACTTCGCTCAAATGAGCTAGAAGTTATCAACAGTCGCCGAACAATGAGCGTGCAGCGGAAAGTCCGCCCTATTTCTGCGTGCGAATTCGGGGTCTTGTGGGGCGGTCTGCCGCTGAAATGAGTCGTTAGATTGCGATCGCAATACCCAATACTTTAAAAATACCAGTAGATCGATCGCCTTTCAATTCTGTGAGTTAGCGAAGCCCTCGAAGAGGATCGCTCTCTTAGTTTCTAGCCTGATTATTCTGCCAAGAGTCCGATTTTTGTCAAGGGCGATCGCACCGAACAAGTTTTGATTCGATCGGGATCTTACAGGCAAAAAACATAGCAAGAAAACCCCCAAATCCCGTTTAAAAATGGGGTTTGGGGGTTTTCGTTGAGGCTGGGAAGCATTCTCATCCGGCTGATATCGTTACCGATCGCGATCTTGGACGGAATCTTCCTATATGGATGAATTGTGGATTGCAGTCGCTCCGGAACCGCCAGAGCAACGAACCCCTCAACTCCCGGAATCGATTCGCATCGCAATATCGGCGTTGTGTAGAAGTTCTCATCACATTTCCCTGCAGATGAATTTGTGGATTCTTATGTGCGGGAATCAGCGACTATTTCTTGATTTTGGTTGGATTTGGTAATGAATTATCAGCGAGGAGAATAGTTCTATTTTACATTTGTTTTAGGCGTTTTTTCAGGGAATGACATCCAGAAAAGTTCTTGCTATCATCGACGAACAACAGCGTTGAGGCTGCATAGATGACTGGCAAAGCTCAGACGGGGACTACACAATTATTGCGTAGGTGTTGGTTGACCTTAACAAAATGGCGATCGTTCGGTGTCCTCTGCGTTTTGACACTGGCGGTTAGCCTGATTGTAAATGCCTGTAGCCTGGCATCACAACAACTAGCTCCCCTGCGCGTCGGCATCACCAGTTGGGCAGGATTTGATATTGCACTTTATGCTCAGGAAGCAGGCTTATTCAAACAGCGCGGATTGGACGTGCAACTCATTCGATTTGAGAATCAACAAGATTCGACTCGCGCCATGCTGCGCGGTACTCTAGACGCAACTTTTGCCTCTTTGTGGGATGTGGTGCAGTCTGATTCGGGTAGTGACAAGCCTGCGGTGCTGATGGTAACAAATATTTCTCATGGGGCTGATGGTATTGTTGCTCAACCTGGAATCAAGTCAGTGGCAAACCTTCGCGGTAAAAGAGTCGAAGCTAAACTGGGAACAGTGAATCATCTGATTTTATTGGAAGCCCTCAAGTTGCACCAGATTAAACCCGAAGAGGTCAAGATTGAAGATATTTCTAACGAGATAGCGGTTGATTTGATGCAGAAGAAACGTTTAGATGCCGCCGTGCTCTGGCAACCGTTGCTAGGGGAAACGGCTCAAACAATTAAGGGTAATATCATTTACACTACTCAGGAAATTGATAGTTTAATCATTGATGCGTTGGCTTCTCGATCAACTATTACTCGCACGAAAAAAGCTGAATTGAAGCAATTTATTATGGCTTGGTTTGATATTATGAGTGCAGTGGAAACAAAGCCGAATGAAGTGTTTCAAAAGGTTGGAAAAAGCCTGGGACAGAAGAGTTCGGCTTTTGCTAAAGATTACGCGGGTCTGAAAAAAGGCGACATTGCTATGCAACAACAGATGTTTAAGTCTGGTCGCTTACCAGAAGCGATCGCTCAAATGGCTAAACTATTGAAATCTGACCCTCGCCCCGGAAAGATACCGCGTCAGGATGTGGAGATTAATACTGAGCTCGTAACTACAGCGATCGAGGAGTGGCAATTATGACCAAATGGCTGCGTCCCCATAGTTTGTCCCAGCGCTTGCTAGTTAGCTTTGGGTTGTCGATCGCCACTGTTGGACTGGCAACCCTCGGACTCAACTATCGGCTGATGCAGTCTGACTTAGAAACGCAAGTTCATAACCGGGCTCAATCGATTACACAATCGCTAGAGTTTTCTACAGAAGGCTTACTAGAGTTGGAGAATAAAAGCATTCTGCGACGGGTTGTGCAAAATTTTGCCACGATCCCCGGTGTGGTGGAAATTGCGATTGTCGATCCATCTGGGATAGCGATCGCCCGCAGCCCTCAGAATGCGAGTAATCAGCCATACACTTCTATCTATCCACAACTCGCACAACCACTTTACCAAGCGGCGACCACAGGCATTGAAGTCAGCCACAATATGGTCGTGGATAGCAAGCCTGCGATCGCGCAAATTCTGCCTTTTAGTAGTACCTTGTTTGGCACATCCCAACGACGGGGAGTGGCGATCGCGCTACTCGATCTCAACCAAATGCAGCAAGCTACCGACAGAACCTTCATTACCTCAACTTTGTCATTGCTAGTTGGCATCATCACAATTTTGTTAATCATGGGGATACTCCTTCAGAAGAATGTATTGCAACCCTTGCGGGACTTAAACGAAGCAGTTTGTCAAAGTAAAAAAACTGGCATCTTTCCTATGCCAAAGACGATTCCAGCTAACGAAATTCAATTTTTGGCAAGCACATTTGAGGAAGTATTCCGACAATTGGAAATCCACGAGCAACTCACCGCCGAAATTGCTCAACGGAAACAAATAGAAGTCACATTACGCGATAGCGAAGCCAGAGAACGAGACAAATCTCAGCAGCTTGAGCAGGCAATTGAGAATTTAAAACGGACGCAAACCCAACTGATTCAGACAGAAAAAATCTCATCTTTGGGGCAATTAGTTGCAGGAGTAGCCCATGAAATTAACAATCCGGTCGGCTTCATTCATAGCAATCTAATTCATGTACAATATTATGCTGACAGTCTATTAAATTTGGTACACCTATATCAAAAGCATTATCCAAACCCAATTGGCGAAATTGAGAAAGAAGCAGAAAATATTGAGCTGGATTTTTTGCAAGATGATTTACCTAAAATTCTGAGTTCAATGAGAATTGGTACCGATCGCATTCGCCAGATTGTGCTGTCACTCCGCAATTTTTCCAGGATGGATGAGTCAGAATTTAAAGAAGTTGATATCCATGAAGGAATTGATAGCACGCTGTTAATTTTGCAGCATCGTCTCAAAGCGCGGCCCGAATATCCAGAAATTAAAGTCATTCGAGACTATGGTGATTTACCCCTAGTTGAGTGTTATGCCGGACAACTCAACCAAGTATTTATGAATATTTTGGCAAACGCTATTGATGCACTGGAAGAAATAAATACTCAACGGGTAGCTTGCTCGATCGAGAAGCGCCCATGTTGTATTACAATTTGTACCTCGGTGGTAGATTCGCAATGGGTTAAAATTGCGATAGTCGATAATGGCAATGGAATTCCAGAATCAATTCAAACACAGATATTCAATCCATTTTTTACAACAAAGCCTGTAGGGAAGGGAACCGGAATGGGAATGGCTATTAGTTATCAGATTATTACTGAAAAACATGGTGGGACGCTTAGGTGTTTTTCAACGCCAGAAAAAGGGACGGAGTTTGAAATTTGTATTCCTGTTAAGCATTAGGAGTTGACAATATCGAAATCAACGACGATTTTATCTACGGGAGATAGATCCTAGCCTGGTAAACGTCAAAATCAGCGTTTCGGGACTTATATCCAACTTTCCAAACAACCTTGAAGCCTTTCTCCATTTCTCCTTTCAGCCTTAAAAACATCCTCGATCGCTTTACCCATGACTATTTGGATAAAAAAGAGTTAATATAGATCTACAGAACATTCAGGTTTTAGTTAAGAGTAACTTGGATTTTGCATCCTACAATTGAAGCAAAAATCAGTCTCCCTGTTAATTTACTAGAAGCGACTTATCGAGCCGTAAACTAGGGAAAAGCAAAAAGTCGTGATTAATTTATTATGCGGGCTATTAGTCGAGAATTAGCCACGCTGAAGCCAGCATCAATTGATGCAGCACTAGCAGAAATGGCAAGCAATCCAGAGTATCAAGCTGATGTTTTACAAATGAAAACTGAATTTGCTACAGCTTATTAGGAAGCCTTTAAATTGGCGGAGTCTCAAGAATAAAAAACAGTATCAATCAACAAGATATCCTGGCACCTTAACTCACCCGTTACCCCTTTCTCCTTTCAACTTTAAAAACATCCTCAATACTTTTCCCCGCCGTTTTCTCCTCCCACCCCATCGCCATCAAAAAACTCTCAGCAGACTGAGTTTCCACCACATCCACCCCCCATTCTCCCGGTTGCAGCGCCTCAGCATCGCTAGTCAATGGCGGAGTCTTCTTCAATCCCGCTAAAATCAAAATATCAGGAAAAGAATCATCAGTTTTCCCCTGACTCATCCGCTTATCCACCAAACTTTGAGCGCAAAATTCTCCCACTTGAGGCGGAGAAAAAGCATCAGTAGAAAATAAAACTTCTACCATCCAATGACCGTGATTTAATTGACGACACTTAATCTCAGGATATAGACTTAAACCCTCAGCAAATACCCGAGTAAATTCTTCCCTACTTAAGGTGGGAAAAACCCCCTCGGGCAGATCAAAATTATGAGAAAGCAACATCCGCACCGTTCCCGATTCAGTCATACTTTTAGTTACTTAATTTGAGAAATCGCCAACTTAATCACACCTTGAATTGCCGCTTCTGACTCCTTTTCCAATGCAGCTTGTAGCGGTGCAATCGCAGCCCGATCGCCCACTTTCATCAAAGACAAAGCCGCCGCCCTGCGAGTTTCCCCATCACCACGATCCAGCAACTCAATCAGATTAGGAATTGCCGGTTTATAAGCCAGGTTTCCTAAAGCCGCCGCCGCCTCACAACGCACATCAACATCAACATCCGTCAGAGACTTAACCAAAATCTCGAATAATTCATCCTTCGGTTCTTCCTGTGCAACCTTGGCGATCGCACCCACCACCGCACCGCGCACCACAGGCGAATCAGAGGCGATCGCCTGATACAAATACTCCTTCGCCCCCGCCCCAATAAAAGCCAACGCCCAAGCCGCATGACCGATCGTACTCTCTGGCAAATCACTTGACCCTAAAATATCCAACAAAGCCTGCACAGCCGGCTCCCCAATCCTCGCCAACGCCCCAATTGATGAACCCTTAACCACCGTATCCCGATCGTTCAACAAAGCATGAATTAAATGAGGAACCGCAGTCGGATCGGCAATCAAAGTCAGAGTTTTAGCAGCAGCACGCCGCACAACCGGATTAACATGATTTGCCAAAGCATCTAATAAAAAAGGAGTCGCCGCTTCGCCAATTTCAGCCAAAGTTTCCGCGAAACGCAGTCGAGTCATCCCCCGCGTATCTCCCAAACATTCAACCAACCGCTTCAACAGATTGGAATCATTAGGATCGAAAGTATCTAAATCTATTTGTTCAGTAACTTCCCGAAGAAAAGCATCTGTTTCAGCGTGAGCCAATAGAATTGGATCTGCCTCCGCTTGAGCATTAGAATTGACCATAATTATCCCCTAATTATTAGTAGTTAGAGCCGCCACTTGAGCGCGAAGACTCTCCAGTCCAGCATCAATCTTAGCAAGTTCCGGCTCAATTTTAGCCATCGCCGCCTTCTGAGGTAATTTTGCCTTTTGTGCCGCAGTCATCGTTTCATTAACCAAACGTTCGCGATATTTTTCAAATTCAGCAATTACTTCTGCCAATTCTTCAACATTAGTGTCTGTTGAATTAGCAACACTTTCCTCATTATCAGAATCCGATGGATTAAATTCTTCGTTTTCAGACATAGTTTTGATAGTTTAATAATTAGTCCGCCTAGGCGAAATTTGTGTGTGTAGCCGCGATTGCAATCGCCGGGATATTTTTTGTTTATGTAACCGCAATTTCAGTCACCGGGATATTTCGACTTTGTGTCTAGCCGCGCGCGATTGCAATCGCCGGGATATTTGTGCTTTAAGGTGACAGCACACCCACCCCAGAAAACCTCAAGCGATTGTGTTCTAACATCTCTTCTAAAGCAGAATGAGAAATACAACGACGCTCAGAACAGTATGCCATTTGTTTAACCCCATTTATCATCTGCACAGTCATCACCCGTACCCGAAAATGATCGTTAATAAACCAACAGCGTTCCTGTCCTTGATTAGTCTCATATTCCGTCTCAATAGTCAACACCCCATCATCCGCAAAATGGTAAATACCGATGACCGGAATACCTTCAACATAGCCTCGATTTCGCAGAAACTTGCCCGTTCTCGGATTACTAGGATTAGGCACATCTACAAGAATAGCAGCATAGTTTTCGTTCGGGACTGTATCATCTAAATTATCCTGCCACATAAAACTGCATCCCCCACTAACTAAAGCGGGATCGACATTCTGCTGTTGACACACGTCTAAAATTCTGGGATCATCTGTTGACAAAACGTCAACGATGACATTGGATTCTCCCGACTCATCAGCCGCAGCAGTATCAAAATTATGGACTGTTCGCTGAGTAAACCAAACGCCCTCACTCTTGCGAAAGAAATCCATCATAGTCATAGGTGGTGTTAGCAGCATTTCTGTGTCAAATTAGCGAGAGGAATCAGAGGGATTGAGACAAATCTCATTGAAAAACGGAGATTTCGGCTTTGACCTGAGCTTAGCCGAACTGGGAATCCGATCTGATTTTGGTTAAGAAAAATAAACAAACGTCAGTCTGGAATCCGTCAAATTCTAGGATAAATGACACAGGACAATTTTGAGCAACTCGATCGATAAATCTTCAGAAAATACAATGTCACCTCGTCAACACTCGTCTTTCCTCTCCGAACCCCTTTCTGCAACAGAAATCTTACCAGCCATTCAGGAAGGCAAAAGTCTAGCTCAAACCAACCTCCCGGGAATCAACCTCAGCCAGATGGATTTATCTGGTATTGATTTCAGTGGAGCAAACTTGATTGGGGCAAACCTCAGTCAAACCAATTTGCAAGGGGCCAATCTCAAAGGGGTTGATTTACGAAGGGCAAATCTCAGAGATGCCAATTTGAGTGGAGCGAATTTACAAGAAAGCTATCTTTTTCGTGCAGATTTACAGGGCTGTAATTTAGTCGATGCCCAGCTACAAGAGGCAAAATTAAAATTAGCTCAATATGATGCTCATACCCTGTGGCCAGAAGGATTCAATTACAAAAATTCGGGAGCTATTGGTCCCCAAGCCAATCTCAGTGGAGCTTTTCTGAATACAGCTTACCTCAGAGGCGCAGATTTACACGGCTGTAATCTGCGAGGTGCTTATCTCAGTGGAGCCGATTTAACAGGGGCAAATTTAGAGGGAGCGGCCTTAAGTGGGGCGAGTCTTCAGAATGCCTTTCTGACTGGTGCTTATTTACGGAATGCTATCTTAATTGGAGTCGAATTACAAGGAGCGGATTTACGAGCGGCTGACTTAACCGGGGCAAATTTAGAGCAATTAAAGAGTATTGCTGGCGCTGATTTTACCCTAGCACAAGGACTCACCCAAGAGATGAAAGCCATGCTTTGCAGTCGCGATCGCAAAGAATTAGGAACTTGGAATGCCTTTACTCGTAACAATACGGCTCAGAGTCTTGGCTCTCAGGTAGGATAAATTTACACTGATTGTTGAACTTCTGGAATGTGGCGTTCTAAATCGAACAGAAAACCGTGAATATATTCCTCAGTCCACTCCTCACCATAGAACCGCGTAAACATTCCTCTAGCGGGATCTTTTGCAGCACGATAATTAATATAACGTCGCTGTGCCTCAAGAATCTCTCCAAGTCGCTGACTATCTGTGACAGGTTGGGCTTGCTCAACCAAATCGAGATAAGCTTGAAGATAATCCTTAAAAGCTTCAAAGACAGTAGTTTGCACAGCCTCTGTTTCCTTGGGACGAGTCCAAAGAAAAGCAGGAGAAAAGAAAGGTTTTGCCTCGTCAGGAAAATCTCCTCCCCAAGGCAACTCCTTTTGATAAGTGTTGAAAATCGGTAAAATCGGATCTGAGTATTGCTTTTGGTAAGCCGCATCCTGAAAAAGAGGCTGCATATCTAAAGCAATTAAATGTCCCCCCGGCAAGGTTACTAAGTCCGCCCCAAAAAATGGCAAGTCATAATTTAACTGGGGGAAAATCACAAAATTAAGTACCTGGAGAGCATCACCACCCTCAACATGAGCCGCCCGAATTTGCCGTAATTTTGAGGACTTAAAAGCATGACTTGTCGTCACCACCAACTGCTCTTTTTTCCCCTTACCAGTTAGAGATTCTTTCCGTTCAAAACCTGCGGGAATGGGATAGGGAGCCAAGTCAAGTCGTTCTTTTAGAAGTGGGATAGCGTAATCTAAGAAAGGCTGATAAAGAGTCATTTTTAACTTATCTTACTCCCGCTGGAACTGCTAAGGGAACAGCATCTTCAAACAAAAACTCGTACAGAAATCGCTCTGACCATTCATGTCCAAAATAGCTGCCGAATAGCCCTGATGCAGGATCGCGTTCCGCACTGTACTGATCGTAATCTTTCTGTGCCTTCACAATCCGCTGAATCTCTTCGGGAGTGTTAAGCGGGGAGGCTTGCTCTAGCATTTGCCAATACAACTGAACATATTCTTGATAGGCTGGAAACAAACGAGTTACAACCGTTTCTGCATCAGTTTTAGCAAATAGCAAGTTCTTGGAAAAATACTGGTTCGCATCGTAAAACTTCATTTCTAAGTCTTGCGTTAAATCCTTGTATTTATCCTTAATGGCGCTCATGGGCTCGATATATTTGTCTATATAGGCGCGATCGCGGAATAAAGGTTGAAAATCCAAGACCACCAAGATTTTCTTCTGTCCAAAAGCTAAAAAATCAATTCCTAGTAAGGGCAGATCGTAATTATAATTCGGATAAATGACACTATTGAAAATCTGTGCCGTTTCTCCCGCATCAATGTATGTGTAACGAATCTTTCGCAATTTGGGACATTGATAGCACCAACTTTGAATCGTGGCGGGATTTTTGCCTCTTTCACTCACCACCGATTCCAACCCAGAGGGAATGGGACGACTCTCTAGAGCAAAACGTCCAAACAGTTCTTTTTCTAAGAATTCCTGAAACGGCTTAAACATAGATTAAAATCTTGCTCCTTCAATCTTTCCCTCAAAACACAATCATAAGGGATTGCCTTAAATCTTGTCTCTGTTTTTGACAAACAAAGTAATATTTCGTTACGAAACTCTGTTGTGCGCTCAGGATTTCCAAGAAAAACCCTGTACCAACCATCATTAAACTGCTGTAAATGTAATAAATCTTAATAAACTCCCTCATAATTTTAGTCTATGCTAGTAAACTATGTGTAATTTAATGACTATGCAATTAAGTGAAAGAGCAAAGCAATTAATTCCCCAAGCCAGAATTGTCAGTTTTGCCAGTTGGAAAAACATATATTCAGATGAAGTAATTGCCATTTTTCAAGAGGCTGACAATCAAAGTCGATATCTCACAGATGAGGATTTAGAACGCATTAAAAATCTTGCTCCTCATCTCTCTTTAATGCTAGAAAAAGCCCGATTATTGCGAGAGCAAGCTTCTAATCTTGTTGCTGATGCGAGGAAAAAGGTATTAGCCGACTTTCCAAATATCACCGATCTTGGTAATGACCTTTATCCTCCCGAACGTGCTGAAGCCTGTTGGCGAGATTTTTTGCAGTTCCTGCGCTGTATCACCTATGGAATTGCAGGTAACAGTCCTCAATTTACTAGCCAAGAAGGACTCAAAAACATGGAGCTACTCTATCAAGAATTGCGGGTTCCTGTTTCGGCGATGCTCTGTGGACTAGAACAGTTGAAAACAGTTAGCTTGCAGCAATTTAATTTTGAAGACCGCGATTTATTGAGCCTCTATTTTGACCATTTAATCAGTGGGTTAAAACAATTTAATCAAGCTTAATCAACTAAACAGTATCAGATTCCTTACTGTTTATTTGATTGAGCAGATTTTCTAAAGCAGCAGCAACGACTCGATGATTTGAGTCTTCCCGAAGTTGACTTAAAATTTCCTTAGCCTGCGGATCGTCAAAATGTTGCAAAGCAGATGCGACGTGCTGACGCATACCTTCATACTCAGAATTAGCCAGCATTAATAACTGAGAAAGTGCCGCCTGTTCCTGATTAGTTCCGGCTAATGTACCAAGTGCATCCACAGCAGCTTCCTGAGTGGTTCTATCTTCTCCAGTTAAGGCTTCCATACAGACCTCAAAGAGTTCGCTTTCGCACTCCATATCAACCAAAACAGCCAGAATACTACGACGAACTAACCAGTGGTCATCCTGCAAAAAAGTCAAGACTAAATGAGATGCAGCACATCGACCAAAAAGCGAAAGAGAATTAGCAGCCTCAGCTCGCACATTCGGCGTATTATCAAATTTCATGATTTGGAGCAATGCGGCGAAGGAATCGGCGGTTTGTTGTGTCCCAAATGCCCGGCTGACAAAAGAACGTACTAAGAATTCCGGGTCATCGAGTTTGCCTTTGAGCAAGGGAACGGCAATCTCTGGTTTATAATCCTTGAGAGCCGCGACGGCCTTGAGTCGATACTGAAAATCATGATTGTTCAGAGACGTTTCGATTTCGTGAATATCCATAACCACAACCAAGTATAATTTTTATTTATTTTAACCAAAAAGTTCCTAATTTTGCAAATAACCAAAGAGCTTTTAACACTTAATAACCTTCGCGGTTGTTATAGCTAAGCTCTTTGATCGAATCGAGTCTGAAAACAGCCGTACTTGAACCAATATTGTCGCAGTTCATGATGCGGTGTATGCAAACTGGCTTTAGCCTGATAGAGAATCACTTGTCGATGATTTCCCATCCAAAGTCGTTTGCCTGGTTCAACAGAAATTAAGCACCCTCCTAGAATGTTAACACATTCCTCAAATCGCTCAACTGCTGGATAGTCTAAAGTTTCAAAAATTAGCAATTGACCGGAAAAAATTAGGTGACGACTTCTGATCCAAGCCTGCATTTTTTTACCAGCTATTGGGGGTAGCATCTTTCAGATACTCAGCTTGAAAACCGAGTGATTTATTTTTATTTTCAAATTGCCCAGAGAAAAAGAGCGAATAATAAACTCGCTCTAGAGAAAGTAGGAGATACCAAACTTCAATGAAGACAAAGGTGAAGTCTAGGTAAATTTAGCCAACTTCAGTAATACTGAGAATTTTGCCTCCCATTTTCTGAATATTTTTAATTTGCTTAGACATTTGAGCATAGCTGACTTCATAGCTGATATTGCTCACTCTGACCTTAGCACCACCAGACTTAGCAGCAGTAATCCGAAAACGTTTACCAGTTGTGCTAGAGGCTCCACTGCTACCAACGCTAGAAAGTTTGATTTTCTGAGGCAGATTGCTCGCAACCGTAGCAATTAATTGAGCTTGATTACTGCTATCGCTAGTAGCTGCTCCTCCCAGCAAAGAAAGCATCCGATTAAACCCGACATTCTTGATACCAGTTTGGCTGCGAATGTTCCGAGGATAAGGCACAATATTCTCGCCAAAGTTCTGGCTGTAATCGTCACTATCGATATAAGAATCGATTTCGGCTTCATAGCCTTGACCGTTACAAATTTGGACGTGTTCCGAAATCTCCGTCTGTTCTAAAGGAGCGCGACCAAGCAAATGCTTGCAGTTTAACTCGATGAACCGATAGGCAGAATTGGTGTTAAAAAATAGAGACTGATACAGGTCGGATTTTGCCACTTGTCTGACAAAATCACGCACCGTAATATCACCATTGCGAAGCAAAGATTCGGCACTGGTGAGACGCTGACTTTCCATCAGGTGAGCATTTCCTAACACCTGTCGGTAAGCAGCACGAATTACGACTTGTAAATCGTCTTCGGTTGCATTGGCTCGAAGTTCTACGGGGTCACTGACGAAAGAGGCTGTTAAACTGGACATTGTTTTTTCCTAACGTTAATTAAAGTTGGATTGAGAGTGTAAAAAAAAGTTACTGTTGGTTGAAATAGCTTGACTGAGGCGAACACATCTGTTATTTAGGCACAGAAAAACTATCTGTTTTTATCGTTATCGCTTTCATAATTGCGATGGGATAAGATAAAAATCGCGATTGTTTCCGAGAGGGTAGAGAAGCAAATTTTTACTTCTCTACCGGCGAATCACTTTAGGCTTCAAGCAACTTCTGTGATGCTGACAATTTTGCCGCCTGCACGATGAATGCGCTGAATTTGCGGAGTCATCTTCGCACCGGATACAAGATATTCAGTGTTACTTACTCGGCGAGGACTATCAAATTTAGACCCCTTGACTAAAATCTTGAAGGTCTTTTCGGTGGCATCTTTGTAAGCGCTGATCCGACCGCCTGTTGTTGGTAAAGTAATCTTGTTACCGCTATTGCCAGCCACAAAATCTACTAAGCGAGAAGCGGTAAAAGCACTATCAACTCCTGCATAACCTTGATAGAGGGAAAGGGTGCGATTATAGCCGACTTGCTTTTGTCCGACTTGACTTTTTGCTCCTTGATAATAAGGAACTGTATTCTCGCCAAATTTTTCCTGATATTCTGGACTATCGAGATAAGAATCAATTTCTGCCTCGTAGCCTTCTTGGGTAGATCGGCAAATATGCTCAGAAAGTTCCTCTTGAGCTAAAGGAGCGCGACCCAACAAATGTTTGAAGTTTAGCTCGACAAAGCGGTAAGGAGCGCAGGATTCAAAATACCGACTGCGATAAAAGTCAGATTTAGCCACAGCGCGGACAAATTCTCGTACCGTTATCGTGCCATCGCACAACTTCGATTCTGCAATCGTCAAGCGTTCACTTTCCATGACATGGGGATTGCCCAATACTTGCTTGTAAACAGCGCGAATTACCGCCTGTTTATCATCGGAGCTGCTCGTAGGCCAAAGTTCTACTGGCGCATCTAAAACGACACTCATTGAGTTTCTCCTAAGAATAAATAACGCTTCAAAACAGGGAATTAGGGATTGTGAAAAACACGCTCAGGGAGATAATTCCCCAAGTCGTTAAGGCTGAAGTTTGAGCGGTTGTTAGTTGACAGCAGTAATGCTGGAAATTACGCCGCCTTGTTTGTGGATGCGTTGATATTCTTGCGAGAGCCTATCAAATGGTACGAGATAGGCTTGATTGCTAGAGCGAAATTTAGAGACTCGGTTCATCACAGTCCTTGCTGAAGAACGATATCCAGTCACAGTAATGCGATAAACTTTGCCTTCTGTGGAGGCGCCTAATCCAGCACGAGTACGTGAATTGATACCAGACTCTTGGAATGCCCAACCATCTCCAACTGCACCACCTGAAGGGGGAACAATGGGTAGGGGGGTTTGCTGAATCACGAATTTATTCAGAACAGGGGTTTTTCCAGAAATACTGCCCTTGAGGTCGCTACTGGAAGCTCCCCGCAAGAGAGCAAACATATGAGTAAACCCAACCATATTTTGTCCTGGCTGGGTTTTGTAGCCTCGGTAATAGGGAACGATATTTTCCCCGTAGGCATTTTGGTATTCATCACTGTCGAGGTAAGAATCAATTTCTGCCTCGAAGCCTTCCGTATCTAAAATGGTGCTATGTTCTCTCATTTCTTCTAAGCCATCAGGAGCCCGACCTAGAAGATGTTTGAAATTGAGTTCAATAAACCGATAGCGAGGACAAGTATCGAAAAAGCGAGAGCGGTAAGCGTCTGATTTTGCCAGAGCGCGGACAAATTCGCGCACACTGAATTCACCACTTTTGAATTGGGATTCAGGAATCGTCGCTCGTTCACTTTCCATGACGTAAGCATTTCCCAAAACTTGCCGATAAACGGCACGAATAATGGTTTCTACTTCTTCTTCTGAACGTCCTGGCATCAGTTCTAAACAGGGTGTTTCTTCAAATAAACTGACTCCAAGTCGAGATGCAGGTCCAAAAACCATTGAAAAAATCTCCACAATTGTATTACATGAAAAACTACCATACTTAGACGTTATATTAGAAAACTTTGCATAACTTAACATTAAGCCTGATTTAGGAGCTTATTTGTACTACATAAAGAGATTGATATATTGCTCGGAGTCTCTTATTGCAAGAAATGCGATGTAGTACACTTTATTTTTGTAATACATGATGAATGTGACTTGAAATTATTAAGCCGATAAGTTATAAGATGTGAGGTAAATCAGTGGCAAAACTTTGACGCTTTTCAAAATGTAGAGAGCCAAAAGCCGAACCCCAAACCTGTTGATGATTATTTACATCCAGACCTCGATCGAGGCTACTCCAAGTTGTTTCTGTAATCTCGACATCACTGACTAGGTAGGTGGAACAACCTCTTTTTTCGATGAGACAAAGGTTTCCAGGTTCGACACTGCCTCGAAACATTTCGCCGTCGCGTTTAAAAATCATGGAACAGTGATAGCGTCGTTGCAGACTATCTGGTTTAATAGTTTTGAGAATGCTTAATTCTCGTGCAGCTCCGGCGTACTGTATTGGGTCTTCGAGGCTATAATTTTCAATATAAATCTGATCTCCCTGGTCAATTAAGCGATGAACTCCCTGACGATAGGGAGTCCACAGATCGTGATCGTAAACCTGTTCAGAGTAAAAGCCAATGGCATTGAAAAATTCAAAGGGTAAGGGACGAAAAAATATCCGAATATGGGCAAATTGTTGTGGGTTATCAAAGGATTGTTGATAGTTACTAAAATCCCCAGCCATCCACTGAGCCAAAGTGATTAAATCATTGCTTTTAACTGAATTCATAAGCTAAGAAGAAGGTAGAAGAAAGTTGATTAATAGGAATTAGTGATTCGCTAATTCCCTGACAGCGAACGAATCTCTGAGGAAAATGATGCCGTTACTACTCCACTTCCTCCACTGGTTTTAATTAGGGAAACACGAAACCGTAAATTAGGATTAGCAAACCAGATTTTTTCTTCCGCTGCGGCGTGTTCGTAGCTAGTCAAAAGCACAAAAGTTCCATCCTCTGTGATATGATAGTCACCTGCTGCGGCAATAGTTTCAGCATAACCTTGATCTCGTAATAACTTACCGCGATTAGGTACATTTGGATCGGGGATTGGTACAAGAATACAACTCCCCTTAACCTCAGAATTCTCATCCCAATCTGACTCGCCCTCCCAACTCATTTGAAAAGGCATTACTGCTTGGGATGGGTCAACATTATACAATTGACAGAGTTCCATTACTGCCCGATCGTCCGGTGAGATAGCAGCGATATCAATGACTGACTGCACAGCTTCAAAGTGTCTGAAAGTCAAATGATGGGCGCTGCGCTGCGATCGCCACCGTCCTAGAGAATTTTCAACAAACTGCTTAATATTGTTCATGGAAAACATTGTACAGGGGCAAGAGCAAAAATATTCTTGTCTTGAGAACTCCACTTTTTGCGCCCCTGTCCACGAAAAAAAAGTGCTTTTAGCCACAAAAGTAACAAATTGTTACTTTGTTTCTCAGGAAAGAGACAGAGGCAACACCCCAGAGATATATTCAAAACCATCAAGTTAGTCACCAAGTTGACCAACTCTGATTCAGAAATAATTTTTCTAAGTTAAGGAGAACTCAATGCTTGACGCTTTTTCAAGAGCTGTACTTTCAGCCGATGCCAGCACCTCCACCGTCGGTGATATTGCTGCCCTCAGAGATTTCATTGCCAACGGCAACCGACGCTTGGATGCTGTAAACGCGATCGCCAGCAACGCTAGCTGCATGGTTTCTGATGCTGTTGCCGGTATGATCTGCGAAAACCAAGGCTTGATTCAAGCTGGTGGTAACTGCTATCCTAACCGCCGCATGGCTGCTTGCTTGCGCGATGCAGAAATCATTTTGCGCTATGTCACCTACGCTTTGTTGGCTGGTGATGCTTCAGTTCTTGATGACCGTTGCTTGAATGGTTTGAAAGAAACCTACGCAGCTTTGGGCGTTCCCACCACCTCCACCGTGCGTGCCGTTCAAATCATGAAGGCTCAAGCCGCTGCTCACATCCAAGACAATCCTAGCGAAAAATTTGCTGGTGCTAAGCTCCGCAAAATGGGCAGCCCTGTAGTAGAAGATCGTTGTGCTAGCCTCGTTGCTGAAGCTTCCAGCTACTTCGATCGCATCATTTCTGCACTGAGCTAGTCAGTTGCTAATCGCAATTCGCTCAGCAAAATTGAAACTACGCTCACTGTCGTCAAAATCACTTTAGGAGTTTTAGGAAATGAAATCAGTTCTCACCACCGCTATTGCCTCTGCTGATGCAGCAGGCCGCTTCCCTAGCACCTCAGATTTAGAATCAGTTCAAGGTTCTATCCAACGCTCTGCTGCTCGTTTAGAAGCTGCAGAAAAACTAGGCAGCAACCTCGACGCAGTTGCTAAAGAAGCTTATGATGCTTGCATCAAAAAGTATCCTTACTTGAACGAATCCGGTCAAGCTAACTCCACCGATACTTTCAAAGCAAAATGCCATCGTGACATCAAGCACTACCTGCGCTTGATCCAATACAGCTTAGTTGTTGGCGGCACAGGTCCTCTGGACGAATGGGGTATTGCTGGTCAACGCGAAGTTTATCGCGCTTTGGGCTTGCCTACTGCTCCTTACGTTGAAGCATTGAGCTTTGCTCGTAACCGCGGTTGCGCTCCTCGCGATTTGTCTGCTCAAGCTTTGACTGAGTACAATGCTCTTCTTGACTACGCGATCAACTCCTTGTCCTAATTAACTGACAGGTTTGTAATGTCGTGACTGGGTAGTTTCTACCCGACAAGTCTAGGAACTCTTGGCTCGTTGCTTTACCGATTTTGGTGAGGTAAGGGTAAAGAATTCTTAGGCTTGTTATTGTGTTTTAATAGGCATATCATATTATAGTTATTACAGACTGCTAATTTTATGGATAAACGCTTTTTTAGTTTTTTTAATTTAACCGAAGACCAGGCGATCGCCCTTTTAGATACGCCCCAAGCTGAAATCGGGGAAGAGGATTCCCGCTACATAGCTGCTTCCCACTTGATCAATTTCTCAACAGATCGATCGATCGCAGCACTGATGCGAGCAGTACAACAAACCGATCCGGTGCTGGAAAACCGGATTGTGCGCCGCAAATCGGTGGAAACTTTGGGAAGACTGCAAGCTGTGCAAGCATTGCCGGTGATTCGCACCTGTCTGGCGGATGATGACTGCTACACGGTGGAAAATGCCGTTTGGGCGATCGGCGAAATTGGCACTCAAGATCCGGATATTTTAGCAGAAGTTGCTCAATTGCTGGACAAACCGGGACAAACCTACCGGGTAATTATTCACACCCTGACTAAATTAGATTATCAGCCAGCCTTAGCCAGAATTCGCAGATTTGTCGATGATATTGACCCGCCGACTGCTAGTGCTGCGATCGCCGCAATTTGTCGTTTAACCAGAGACTTTTCTCAAATGGGAAAAGTTGTCGCGATGTTGCAACACAAAAATGTCCTTGCGCGCAGATTATCTATTCAGGATTTGATAGATGCGCGTTACTACGATGCAATTCCAAATATTGCTAGATGTCCGGTATCTTTAGTCTTTCGGCTCAGAGGAATTAGGATGTTAGCAGAAGCAGGAATTGCTGACAAATCCCTGACATTTACTACCATTAAACCCCATTTGGAACAAACCTTAAGAGACTATCCAGGAGATTTAGATTTAGTGCATAGTTATGAAAAATTACCCGACTTACCGTTTTTGATTCGCCAATTATACGAAACAGATTTTGGACGTTGCTATTTAGCAGCTAAAACGATACTTGAAAATTACTCAGAGGATGCACCAGCCGCCCTGTTTGCGACCTTTGCTGAAGAAGCAAATAATGACTATGGAGCGCATTTTCATGTGGTAAAATTGTTTGGTTGGTTAAAACATTCTCCAGCCTACGATTTGTTATTGGAAGCTTTGCATCACTCCCAACCCCAGTTTCAGAAATCCCGTGCAGGGGCGGCGATCGCCCTGGGGGAACTGGGAGAAAAGCGTGCTATTCCAGAATTGAAAGCCTGTCTGGAAACTAAAATCTGGGATTTGAAGTATGCTGCATTAATGGCACTAGAAAAACTTGGTGATGTCAGCGGTTATGAAATTGCTGCTGCCGACCAAGATTGGTTGGTTCGAGCTAAAGTAGATGCTCATACTTCTGTAACATCCGAACTCTCTTAATTAGTCCTGGAGCTAGAAACCGGTTTTTTTTAGGGAAATCCTGCATAGGAGCCTTTAATTCGAGTGAAAAACCCGGTTCCTTTGGAATTTCTGCATCCAAAACTATTAATTCAGCTTAATTAAATTACAACACCTAAAACCACAAAAACCATGACAACAGATGCTTTGTTTGAACAACTAAAACACCCGAATCCTCATCTGCGCGATCGGGCAATGTTTGAAATTGCCGATTCCCGCGATGAAAATACAATTTCTAGACTGGTGGGCATTTTAGATGAAGAAGATGTCATCTATCGTCGGGCGGCAGTAAAAGCCTTGGGCGTGATTGGTGAAGATGCCGTACCATCGGTGGTTGAGGCATTGTTAAACAGTGATAATGTGACTGTGCGAGGGAGTGCGGCGAAGGTATTGGCACAAATTGCGATTAATTATCCAGATTTGCCGTTTCCTGAAGCGGGCTTGCAAGGATTAAAAAAGGCGATCGACGATCCGAATCCTGTGGTTAATATTGCTTCAGTGATGGCCTTGGGGCAGATGGGTTCCTCTGCTTTTGAGATTTTGGTGGAGTCGCTGAATACAACGGATAATGTGGCGGTACAAGTGGCGATCGTGAATGCTCTTGCTTCTGTGGGCGATCGACGTTGTGTAGAAGTTCTGACCACATTTGCGAATGATGAAGCCGTGGATTCTTATGTGCGGGAATCAGCGACAAGTTCTTTATCCCGGTTGGATTTGGTGATGAATTATAAGCGTGCAGATAGTTAGATTTAGTGACATTTTTAGCTCAAGAGATATCCGCACACAGCACTTGCAGCCGAATAAACTCCGATCGAACTTTGGGCTTTGCTGATTCACGGTATGAATCAACTTTTCGCTGGAAGTTACAAAACTCACCCTCAAGCGGGCTTATAGCAATTGGGAAATCTTGAATTCATACCTCTATTCAGCAACGCCAGCTTTCAGAGTTAACTGGAGTTGATGTGGGAATGCAAATTGAACCCTACGACCCTCGCCACCTTGATGCTGTTATTCGTCTTTCGCTTCGGGCCTGGACTCCGGTCTTTGATTCGATTCAGAAGGCGATGAACGCTGATGTGTACCAGGCATTCTATCCGAATCATTGGCGCGTGAGCCAGCAAAAAGCTGTGGAGGATGTCTGTGCTGCGGAAGACACGAATGTATGGGTTGCGATCGATGCGGGTTCTACTGTGGGCTTTGTCGCCGTGAAATTACACTCAGAGGACAGCATGGGTGAAATCTACATGGTTGCCGTCGATCCAGACTTTCAAGGCCGCGGCATTGGTAGTGCTTTGATAGAATTCGCTCTGGGTTGGATGAAAGATGCGGGGATGTCTATTGCTATGGTTGAGACTGGGGGCGATCCGGGCCATGAAAGAGCGCGTTACACCTATGAAAAGGTGGGCTTCGAGCTATTCCCAGTCGCCAGATACTTCAAGAAGCTCGCTTGTGCAGATGTGTTGATTTCGCTCGCGCATTGTATACTTCAACTTAATGCGATCGCCCGATCTTATGAGTGAAGTGGTAATTCAAATAGCCCCAAAGCTAGGCGGTAATTCCACTAAATTCAAATCGAAAATTCTACTTGTACACCGATCATATAGCAGAAACGAGGAGCCCAGATGACTCTAAACCAACAAGGAATAGTAATGATGCCTCAGGAAGGCGATGTTTTGACAGTTGCCGGTGATGTTGTCACGTTCAAGGCATTGGGGCAGAACACTCAGGGGCAATATGCGCTATTTGAGATTTTATGTAATCCTGAGGTCGGTACGCCTCCCCATATTCATAGTCGTGAAGATGAAGCGTTTTACGTTCTTGAGGGTGAAGTCGAGTTTCGCTTAGATGACCAAACGATTTTGGCAACACCCGGTACGTTCTTACATTCTCCCAGGGGACAAAAACACAGTTTCAAAAATACTGGAACGACGCGAGCGCGAATGCTGTGTTGGGTAACACCTGCTGGGTTGGAGATGTACTTTGCTGAAGTTGGGAGACCTGTAGCCGATCCACTCAATCCACCTGTGCCCGATCAGGCTGCGATCGATAAGCTGCTAGCGACTGCACCCAAATATGGGCTCACAACCTTACCCCCTGAAGCGTAAGTCCTTATCAGCTACAGGTTGTAATCAAATAAAGGCTAATCTTTGGAGATTCTAATTGGAACTGAAGAGAGATTGCGGGTACGACCAATCCTTCGACAGTGAAGTGTGAGTGCTAGATTCCCCGGTTGAAATCTAATGCAAGCGATCGCATTCTATCCTTCAACTTAATCCTCTAGAGAGAGGAAAGTTTTAGAACTGCCTGGTAAAACACGATCAAATCGTCCGCCAATTTGAAGCATCTTTTTTTTACTTTTCAGATGCGAAATGCCGGAAATTTAGGCTGCAAACAATCAGAGGGGATTTGTTGTGAGATATCAAAGGCTGCAATCACTGTTCCACGATCGCTCGATCGTTCTGGGCTTCTCGATCGTCGCCCTTGTCGTTTCAGTCTTGCTGTTCATCTCTAAGTCCAGCTTGTTTCAGACTTCTGCGATCGCACAAATCCCGACACAATCCCCGCCATCGAATCCCTGGAAATACCAATAACAACAACTCATCAGGTTTGGCTTTGGACAGCCAATTCTTGATAGGCCTGTCGAATAGGAATCTGAATGATGAACTCTGCCCCCTGACCGGGACGAGAAACACACTTCAACTGTCCGCGGTGTTTTTCTACCACAATCTGGTAGCTGATTGACAGCCCCAGACCAGTGCCCTTCCCTATGGGTTTCGTCGTGAAGAACGGGTCGAACAGCCGTCGGTTCACTTCCTCTGTCATACCGGGGCCATTGTCGCAAATGCGAATCACAACAAATTGGGAAGCTTTCCGGGCCGGGGCGAGGTTGGGGGAATCCACCTCAACCGAAGAAACTGTAGAGCTTTCGGCAAGGGGGGGATTGGAAATCGGGGATTTTTCTTCTTCCGCATACCCCACGGAGGTGCGAATCGCGATCGTGCGCGGCCCCCTTTGGTCATGGAGAGTGTCAATCGCATTCGCCAGTAAATTTACAAACACCTGGTTCAGTTGGCCGGCATAGCACTCCACCAGCGGCAGCGGGCCGTACTCTTTAATTATTTGAATAGCAGGCTGGTCTAGTTTCGCTTGCAGTCGGTGCTGCAAAATCAGTAGGGTGTTATCGATGCCCTCATGGATATCGACCTCTTTCATTTCCGCTTCATCCAGTCGCGAGAAGTTTCGCAGAGAGAGGACAATTTCGCGAATTCGGTCTGCCCCCACCTTCATCGAATCCAGCACTTTGGGTAAGTCTTCCATCAAGAACTCTAATTCGATTGCCTCAATATCCTCAAGAATTGCTGCTGTGGGATGGGGGTATTGTTGTTGATAGAGTTTCACCAGTCCTAGTATGTCTTTACTGTAAGTCTTGACGTGAGTTAGGTTGCCATATATGAAGTTAATCGGGTTATTGATTTCGTGGGCCACCCCGGCCACCATCTGTCCCAGGGAGGACATTTTCTCAGTCTGAATTAGCTGGGTCTGGGTGCGCTTGAGTTCTTGGAAAGAAAGCTCTAGTTGTTCGGCTTGTTTTTTTAATTGCGCTTCTGATATTCGCAGAGCTTGCTCTACCTGCACGCGATCGCGAATTTCCTGGCTCAGGAGCAGATTTTTTTCCTTTAATTCCTGCGTCCTCTCTTCCACTTTATGTTCTAAAGTCCGGCTGTAATCTTCTAATTGCTCATTGGCTTGTTTCAGGTTGTCAGTCGCCTCAGATAAATTGGCATAGAGTCGGGCATTTTCCAGGGAAATCGCCGCTTGAGAACAGAGCACGGTTAAAACTTCCAGGCGATCGGGAGTAAACGCGCTCCTTGTCAGATTATTTTCCAAGTAAAGCAGACCAATGAGCTTTCCTTTATGGACAAGCGGCATACATAAAATTGACTTCGGTTGGGCGTTAACTATATAGCTATCCCTGGTAAAAAGTCCCTCTTGAGTTGCATCATTTAAAACCACATTTTTCTGAGTTCTAGCAACATAATTGAGCAGAGAAAACGGCAATTTATGAGTATTTTCTATCGGTGTGGATTGCAGGACTACGACCTCATCATTATCTATGGTTGCCGTCCCTTCTACCACCAGTTGACCATCTTTTTCTAAAATGAAGTAGCTTTTTTCAGCCCCAGCATTCTCGATCGCAATTTTCAATAACTTAGAAAGCAGACTTTCCAGAACAATTTCGCCAGAAATAGCTTGAGAAGATTTCATCACAGAGGCGAAATCCAGTGCTGCCAAACTCCCCGTAGTCGTCGAGCTGGTCGTCCGTGATACGTCGAAGCTGGGGGCTTCTTTAGTCAGTATTCGCGAGAAAAACTCTGGATATTCTTCTGATAAATCTTTTACTTTTGCTTTCGCTCCCCAGCGAATATAGCCATAGTAAGCATCCGTCAAATAAATCTCCGCTATCTTCTCCCGGCCGCGAGAGAAATAAAACTCGGCGGCCCGTTCATTAGCTAGGGCTTCTTCTTGAATGTATCCCTGTTCTCTGGCTCCTTGAATGCTAGCGTCATAATACTCCATCGCTTTTCCAATTTTCCCCAATACCCGCGCTTTCTCCGCCTCCACTAATTCGTACTTATGCTGGAAGTTAGACGGGGCATCAAATGCCCATTTCTGCATTTTTTCTTGATTAGCTTCAACTAAGCTGATGTATTGTTGTTGTTCGGCGTGTGAAGCTTGAGGATAAACAGCGAGTAGAGCGAGGGAATAATAGAAGTTGTGAACAGCAGAAACTACCATACCCATCACACTTGCGGCGTGTTCTGCGGCTAAACTGGCGGTGGCAACGGCACTATTAGATTCTTTAAACAGATAAAATAAAATCGTCTTGGCAAGATAGGCAATAAACAGCAAAACTCTATTCTTAGTTTCAATAAAAACAGGCAGCATTTGTGTTTCATCAAAACTCTGGCCCACCAATATAGCAATCCTAAATCATTATCATGATTGTGATACAATTATATGCAATACTTGATTGTGACAATTAAAAATGGAT
>NZ_JAUBPO010000100.1:0-27982 GCF_036700785.1 Microcoleus sp. S28C3
ATCCATTTTTAATTGTCACAATCAAGTATTGCATATAATTGTATTACAATCATGATAATGATTTAGGATTGCTATATATCTGGAATCGCACTATCCACTAAAATTCCCGTCGCCTGCGGCACCACCATCCCCAGCAGGGTACCAATAATTCCCACCACCATAATGCTGGCGATGTCTTTTTCATACCCCTTGAAGCCAAACTGTAACAAGGGCAACACATTATTAATAACAATAGGTAACTGTCGGTAAAACTGGTAAGCTTCCGGTGCCAAAGTCGCCGCCACCGTCTCATTCACCCTCGTCCGAGTTTGAGTTACTCCATCGAACAAAACGTAACCGTTACCAACAACTAACAAAGCCACCGGATGCCCTGCAATGGTGTAAGCTAAAACAGGGCAGTATTCTCTTCGCCACCAGCCATCCTCCAACACCACGATCCGAATCCGAAATTGGGAGGAACGCGCTATAGCCTCCACCGAATCTTTTACAGATTTGAGTTCTTCCAACTGCGTCGGATGACTAATCGTTATTCCCATCGCTTTTCCCACTGCACGCGCCGCAATTAACAAAGGAATTCCTTGCTGGAAGGATACCGTTTCTTGCTGCGGTTTTACCACACCCGCTAACTTAGAAAGGGCAGAATTGACTCTCATTAGATTCAGTTCTTCTCTTTCTGGAATTTGGCGAAAAGCCACCTCTGTTTTCTGCAACTCCTGCCCGTTCAAATAATTGAATAAGTCGGTATGTAAATCGGCTAAAATGTTTGGCAGTGAAGCAGCACTCCCGGAATTTATGAAGGATAATTCCTGCGAAGCGATCGCCGCTGTGTATTCCTGGCTGAATGTCTTCTTTAAACGGTTTACCCAACCATTCACTAACCCAATTGCATTTTCTTCGCCAACTGTTACCTGCGCAACCAAATCTGCTGTGTTAATTTGGTATATTTCTGTGGGTTCGATCGCCACCGCCAACAGTCCCCATTCTTCTCCCAGCGCTGCACCAAATAAAGCTTCGCCCGCACCCACATCGAACAAATATTGGCGATCGCCACCAACCAAACTATCCTTGACTTTAGTGGCAAACAATGCTATACTACCAGTTTTGATAATCCAGATATTTTATAGATCGTCCAGCCACAGCGGTTCATTTCCTGTGAAGCAGTAAAGGATATCCATTCGAGAAAGATTTACATTTTTACATTCTATACCGATCGTAGTAGTATCAAAAAAGATAAGTCGGCAGTAATAGAGTTTCAAAAAATGCGTTGCATAATGGTGCTATGAATTGAGGTCAAACTTTCAAATTTTGGGATGTCCGCATTCCTCAATAATTCATAGCGCCATTGAGCAACGCCATATTTTCTTCATCTCTCACTGCCCACTCTCTCTCCCTCTCCCACTCGCCCACTTTTCCCATCTCCCCTCTGCCATAAAAGAAAATTATTATATGCGTAGCAGAGCTGCAGATCGCTAGTTTTAGGGCGTATAAATTATGTTGAAGTAAATTCCCTTATCTTGCAGATTGTCGCCCCGATCGCTAATCCTCACCAAAGGAAAAGCGTAATCTACGCGCAGGTTCACCCGCTCTATCGGTTCCCAGATTACCCCCAAACCCACACCTGCTAAAAATGTCTCATTGGTTAATTTATTAGGATTGTTCGCAACGTTCAATACCATACCCGCATCCAAAAAGGGAGCCAATTGAAGTTTGGGATTTCCCGAAGCATCGCGCTGCAAAGTAATCCGATCTTCGATCGAAACTCTGAAGCCGTTATCGCCAGAACGGACATTTTGGCGGTAGCCGCGCAAAGATTGCCCGCCGCCAATTACAAATTGCTGGGAAGGCAACAAACTATTAGCTGACAACTGCAAGTCTGCCTGCAAAATTAATAAATGTTTGTCATTCAATCGCTGTACTCGCTGCACTTGACCCAGCCAGCTAAAAAATTGTCCGTCGGGATCGGAACCTTCGTATTGAGTAGCATCAAACAAGCTAGTGCCGATCGTAAATTGCGATCGCACCGCCCAAGCACCCTGAGGGTCGCGCCGAATGTAGTCCTGTCCCAGCTTAATTGCGCTCGTAGTGGTGACACCCTTGGACTCCTCGCGGATGCCAAAAGAAACCGGTTCGCCTGCGAGAAAAGTTCTGCTTGTCTGATAAGTAAAACCGACAGATAAGGCAAATTCTTCGATCGGCGTTCTCCGCAGCGGCTGGCGGTAACTAACTTCAAATAAATGCGATTTTCCCGAAATGTCCAAACTGTTATAAGGTGCTTGTACGATACTGTTGCGGTTCGGCGCCGCCCTCAATTGCAAAGTGCCGTTCATCGCATTTAGCGGCACGCGATAGCTGAAATCAAACACGTCAGAATCGCCGAGCGATCGGTAATAAGCCCCTGCCAGTTCGTCGCCATTTCCCGTTATATTGCGGTGCCGCAAACTAACTCCCAATCTTTCGGAACCGACACTGGGAGGCGAGTAATTGTCAATGCTGAAAGTAGGCTGAAACGGATTAGCTTCCAAGACTCGGACGATCAGAATGCTCTCGCCTTCATTCTCCCCAGCCCGTAGACTGGCTTCTACATTGTCAAATAAAGGATCGACTCGCAGCAGCCGGAGTTGGTCTTCTAATGAAGCTGTGCTTAAAGGCATTCCCGCCCCGAGTCGAATCCGGCTGCGGATGTAACTTGGATGCAATCTTTTAGTTCCTTCTACCTCAATTCGGGCTAGCTTGCCTTCGATAACTTGAATTTGGACTACCCCTGCGGTGATAGTTTGGGGCGGCAAGACTGCTCTCGAAGTGATGTAGCCACGATTGAGGTAAATTTCGGTAATTTTGTCGGCGATTTGTTTGAGCTGTTCTAGGGTGGTAGAACGGCCTTCTAACGGGTTGACTAAGGCATTAATTTCGTCTTGGCTTAAAATTGTGCTGCCAACTACTTGAATTTTCTGCACCTCAATTGCTGTATTCGGCAGGGTTGGGGGTACTGGCGACGGGGGGCTAGGCGCTACTGTTGGCGGTACTTGGGGAGGTTCTGGCGAAGGCTGCGGGGCCGGTTGCAGAAAGCGATCGCGATTTGGATCTGGCTGAGTCGGCGGCGACGGTAATAGCGGATTGGGTTCTCGATCGCGGTTTAAGTCGGGCGGGAGGTTTCCCGGTGGCGTCTGCGGGTTCTGGGCTAAAACTGGATTGCAATCTAGCTGATTCTGACATTGGGGATCGCTGTCAACCAGATTTTTTGGTTCGGGCAAGATGCCCCCACCACAAGCAGTTTCATTAATTGTGGAACAGGCATCTTGGCTGTTCTCGGCGGGGTTCGATTGTGTTTCTGGTTCAGGATTGCTCTCGATCGAATCGGGAAGCTGATTTAAGTTTGTTGCTGTTTCATCCTGCTTGATTTCCAGTTTTTGCAGTGCTAATACTTGATTGCCCGTATCTGCTGAGTTGTCAGCGGCGACGGGCAACTGAGAAATATCCTTTGTTTGAGATATAGCTTTATTGGCATAAAAGCAAGCCATCGGGAGCGCAGTTAGAAGTGAAATTCCCAACCGAAATAGTGCAATATTTGCATTCGGGCGCATAATTAATAATTTCTCTAAAATAAGTTTGTCGGCTGCTTGACTATGCCAGTTTATCATTTAGTATTAGGCGAAATTTGACCATCAAAATCTCCACAGTCCGGCTTTCAAGATGCCAGAAGTCCGAACTGCCGATCGGTACAAAAATTTTAATTTATTTAGGACGATAGACCAAAAAACCCGGAACAGGCAAAAATCATCTGTGGCGCTGCCAAATACCGCGCTCGAAACCGAGTTTTTCGTACTTGCTGCACAAGTCATACTATTTTAGGTTTTAGATTTTAGATTTGGCAATGACTTATGGCAGCTATCACGGTTTGGGGCTTGCCTACCGTTGCATTTTTTTTGAAACAGGTATCGAATTATTGTCTTGTGATAGGTGTTAACTCACTTGCGACTAAGGGTTCTTGGGCGATTTTGCCGAGTTGGACAGAGTTCAACACTGCTGACCACTTGATCGCTAAACTGGCATCGCTGGGAAACGCGATGCGCAATTGAGCTAGAGTTGCCAGGTACTCGTACCAGAGACTTTGTTGGGCGAAGATGCTGAGCTTGGCGCGATCGAGCGATCGATCCAACTGTGTTTTCACGTTTGGGGCGAGTGCGGTGCGGTTGATCCACCCGGAAACGAGAACATCATCTGTTGTATTTTTTGGGTTGCATTTGATAGTAAAGTACCATTGATAGTTTTTGCCAACTTCCAGGGCTGGCGAGTTGTCGTCGGAGCCGAGGCTGACGCTAACGATACCTGCACGGCTAGTTACCATGCGAAAACTTTTTTTGTATAGTGTTTTGTCCCTTTCGTCTGCTAACTCAAACTCAACTGTTTTGTCTAGGGCTACGGGAAGGTAGTAGAAAAATGTTGGCTTTGCTGATATGGTTTGCCCCATAGTTGATTGGGGAATCAAGGCAGTTAAGGCTGCTGTGGCGGTCGGGCATTCTAAGCCGCGGGTTCCTCCCCCTTCCCGCCTTCCGGGTACTCCGCCCTCCGGCGGTTGAAAGCTATTCCACGCGGATCCCGTTGGCTGAATGTTCGGTCTGCTTCCCCTGGGTTCAGGGGGTTGAACTGTGTGCCAGTTGAGGGGTAGCTGCGGTTGTGAGTGGCGGTCCACGCTGTTTGCGGGGCTGTTGAGAGCCTCTGCTGGTATTAAAAAACTACCGGCGGCAACTGCCTCTAAAGACAGAATTAATGAAAAGGCACCGATATTTAGAGCAGACTTCCAAGCCATGACGAACCTGCCTTCTGATGAATCTAGGAACTTTATCGCACGGTTTTATTCTATCCAAGGTTTTGACGGATATAGTAATCTGTTGTACTTAATTTATATCTTCAGGCAGATACGATTATTTGGGTCGCTCCGATCAACATAGAATTCTGGGTCGCGTTTGTCAGTGGTAGCTTAGTAGTTATACTTACTTTTATTCACGGCAGCAGGTTGGGTTGAGCTTGTTCAACCCAACTTTGACAAAGACTAATATTCGGGCTCTTTTAACTCTGACAAGAGGCTACAACGCCTCTTTTCGTAAAAACACCCGGTTGATGCGTCAGTCCTGGATATCAGGAAACTCGGCAATTTTGCTGGTGAACCTCAAGCGCTCGGCTACAAGTTACAAATCAGGTTTTCTGTACAATACCGGCAAGAAATTTAGCATGAATCTCGATTCACCTGTTCTCTCGGACAAACAGCCTTCGGGGCTGCGGATGGTAAGACCCATAGGAGTGTTGGCACTGCACGGCATTGCTTTTTTAGGAAATAGGTTGTTCGCTATCGATCGCGCCGAAGGGCTGCTATTGGAGATCGATCGAGAAAGTGACAACACTACTGTTTTGAATCCTTGTCAAACGGCTAAATTTGCCGGCGCAACGGGGCTGGCTATTTCGGAAGATACTCTCTGGTTTGCGCGGGATGAGGATATTTGTTGCTGTCGGGGTGCAATTCGGGACGGGGCGATCGCTGAACTCAAACCAGAACATTTTGTGTCGCTTTCTTATCCTGCTGACGGGATTGCTGTTTGGAAATCTACGCTTTATGTTACGTGCCATAGATTGGGATATATTCTGGTTTTTGACCTGAAAAGCGGTAGGGAAATTACTCGGTTTTACGCTCCCGGTATTGGGGTAGAAAATATCACTGTCCGGGATGAGGAACTTTGGGTTTGCGACAAGACTGAGCAAACTGTTTACTGTTTGGAAAGGGGAACCGGGGAGATTAAATTTAGCGTTTTGACTCCTTTTGAGTCGCCTTCTGGTTTGGCTTTTTACAAGGATTCCGAAACCGGGGAGGAGGTTCTGTACGTGGCTTATGCCGGGGATGAACTTTACATCCGGGATGACCCGAATTCGGAAGATCCTTTTCAGTTGACGAAGCGCGATCGCACTTTTATTCACCCTTTGTATTTTCACTACAATGAAGCCGACCGCTACGCTCTGTCAAACGGTTTTTTGATGGAAATGTCTTATGTGGAGGAACTGTCTCCTCTCGATGAGGTAGAAATCGAAAATTTGGAGTGGCGGATTGCTTTGCCTTCGGAAACTCACCGGCAAAAGGTCAGGAAAATTACGCCGATTGGAATGCCTTTTACTGAGGAAATTCAGGAAGGGGAACGGGTGGCGGTGTTTAAGTTCGATCGGCTGCACCCTGGGGAACGCCGAATTTTTGGGTGGAAGGCTTTGTTAGAAGTTCGATCGATTAAGTATCAGTTGTCGCCTCGGGATGTCGAAAAGATTCCGAAGCTGTCGCCGGAGTTTGCAGCTAAGTATTTGGTGGACAATGACAATTTGGCGATGGATACGGAGATTGTGCGATCGGCTGCTGTGGCTGCCATTGGCTCAGAAACTAATATTTTGAGGCAGTTACTGAGCATCCGCAATTTTGTTTACGACCAACTTTCTTACGGGATTAGGCCTCACATTGACACTCCCGATCTTGTACTGCGCCGCGGCATCGGTTCTTGCGGCGAGTACGTGGGGGTATTGTTGGCTTTGGCAAGGTTGAACCGGATTGCTTGTCGCACCATAGGCCGCTACAAGTGCCCGGCTTTTGCTGACAGAAAAGGGGTGTCGCTGGAGCCGGATTTCAATCACGTTTGGCTGGAGTTTTACATTCCGGGTTTTGGCTGGGTGCCGATGGAATCTAATCCTGATGACATTCAAGACAGAGGCCCTTATCCTTTGCGATTTTTTATGGGTTTGGCTTGGTATCACGTAGAGATTGGCAAGGGAATTCGGTTTCAAAGTCTCACGAGCGGCGGTCTTCCTTTAAACAAGGAGGATGTTTCCGTGGGGAGTTTGGCAATTAATCATGTGAGGTTTACAATTTTGGAAGAGTTGCCAGCAGTTTAAATGGAGTGTTAACAGTTAACAGTTAGCCCTCAACATTCAACTGTTCATTGTTAACATTTTTCATCTAAAATCGAAAGTAGAAAATGTAAAATCAGAGGAAGAGGGGTTGTGGAATTTTCGATTGCTAATATTCTCGTTTTAGTAGCCTTTGTACTGCTGCTGACGGTGACTGGCGGGGTCGCTTATTTGACCGCGGCTGAGTGGCGCGATCGCAGGCGGTTAGATAAGGCTAAACGGAAAAAAGAGTAGCTCTTTGCTGTTGACAAAGTGCATATTTTATGATAAAAAACAAGGCGACATGGTTGGTCGCCTTGTTTTTTGATTAGATGTATTTTCACGGCAGATGATATCAAGTTTGGTAACACAACCATTATAGGTTTGTAGTGAGGACTTGAGTCATAATACAAAACTGTGATTCACGGGCTTTCAGCCCGCGCCACAATCAACACACTACAATAAATACAAATGAAAAAGGTAATTTGGGAGTCGATCTATTAAGTCCACTGTCGGAAAAAGGTATTTTCTTGCCAAGTGGCGGCGGTGCGCTTTTCAAGTGCTGCCATTTCTGTTTTGTTCAGGGGTTTGAATGCTTGGGCGACTTTGAAGTTTTCTTCTAATTGCTTTACTGAGTCGGCAGCGATGATGCAGCAGTGCACGCCGGGAAGTGAAAGCGTGTAGCCCATTGCTTGGTGCATTCCATCTAAAACACCGTTCTGAAATAATTTGCCGTAAGCTGGTATTTTCATGGCTATGACACCGATGTTTTTGGCTTTGGCGACTGGTAAAGCGCTGGTAACAAAGGAGCGCGGGTGATGTTTTTCGGCGGCGTTGAGGGAGATTAATGTTGTGTCAAAAGGATAGCGCTGCAAGCCTGCAGCAATGATGGCTGGTTCGTGGTGTCCGGTGATGCCAGAAAAACGAATTATTTTTTGCTGTTTGGCTTCTTCGATCGCCTTTATTGCTCCTTTTGCACTGAAAATTTGGTCTAATTCTGTTTGGAATGAGACGTGGTGGAGTTGCCACAAGTCTAGCCGATCGGTTTTCAATCTTTTGAGCGATCGCTCTAAGTCTCTCCACGCGCCGTCTCTGTCTCTGGCGGAAGTTTTTGTGGCGAGGAATAGGCGCGATCGATATGGTGGCAAAACTTTGCCTAAGTTTTCTTCGCTGGGCCCGTACTCGGCCGCCGTGTCAAAATAGCGAATGCCTAGTTCGATCGCGCGTTCAATTTGCGCCACCGCTTCTGCTTCTCTTCCCGGCTGCGACAGCGGTGTTTGTCCGGCCCCCCCCAAACCGAAAATCGGCACTTTCACGCCGGTGTTGCCTAACAGTCGTTCTGGCATTTTTACTGTGGCGGCCCCCTGGTTATTGGGTGCGGCTGCGATTTCCCGATCCTGCTGTTCGATCGCCTGAGCGCCTGCAATGCCGCTGGCAACAGCTATACTGCTCAATATAAAATTGCGGCGAGTCTTTTTGCGGGTCATGGTTTCGGTCTCCTCAGAATATGTGAGTAGAAATTAACCGCGTTTGTGAGAACACAATACATAGATTTTTACCGCAAATTGGATATTTTTCCCCCTATCCGACGGAGGAGATAGCTGGGGGAAAATTATTTATGTGCCGATCGATTATTCGTCAATTATCCATCTCCGAATCAGTTCGTTGATCTGTTCTGGTACTTCGTCGTGGGGACAGTGACCGGCTTTGATAAAGTGTTCTGTCAACTGCGGATAGTGGTTGCGAAATTTGGCGCTTCTTTCTGTAGAATTCATCCACGGATCGCCTTCTCCCCACAGCATTAGCAACCGGCAGTTTAATTGACTCAGCAATACGTCAATTTTTTCGCCTTGGGGTGTTCGGAATACGGAAGCGAATACTTTGGGGGCACCGGGATCGCAGGAGGGAAGGTAAATTTCTTCTACTAATTGGTCTGTGACGGCGCTTTGGTCGAGATAAACTTTTTCTAGAGTTTTCCGAATTGTCGATCGCTGGCGCACGTACTGGAACAGCAGAAAACTTGCCCAATCTTGCTGAAATAAAGTTTTAGCTACCGTAGATATCGCTTTTTGTAAGGGCGGGGCTTCGGGTGCCGGCTGCGGTTCGCTGAAAGGGCCGGCGCTGTTGATTAATATGAGTCCGGCGGCTGATTCGGGGCGCTGGGCGGCTACACACAAGGCGGCGTAGCCTCCGAGGGAGTTGCCGGCTAGTACGGCGGGCCGGCCGATGATGTTGGTGATAAAGTCGTGGAGTTGGTCGCGCCAGAGGTCGCCGCTGTACTGCAATTCGGGTTTTGCCGATCGCCCGAATCCCAAAAGGTCGATCGCCCACACTTCAAATTCTTTGCTCAGGCCGCTGATATTTTTGCGCCAGTGGTCTGTGGAGGCTCCAAAACCGTGAATTAACAGCAGGGGAGGGCGTTCTGGATGCCGATCGCTGGATCGAACGTAGTACACTGAATGCCCGCGCCACTGCCAGTAAGTGCCGGCTATGGGGGCGGAATTCATGGCTGGGGTTGCTTTCATAATGTAAAGAAATAATTATTTACTTTAAATATTGTATCGCGACCCTCAGATTTATAAAGTTTTCCAAACGCGCCTGGCTTATGCCAGCAGAGAATTATTCAATTTGGGCGATTTGGGATATCGCGATCGCCCGCTCTCAGAATGAATAAGTTTTGTAACGAATATTGATTTTGTGAGGGTCGCAACAATGGGAGATATTTTGCCCGATCGCCTTTGGGAAATATATCCGGTTCGGGCTGCAACACACCTAGGTATGATGATTTTGCTGTGTGGTAGCCTAGCAAGTTGTTGGCGATCGGCCCTTGCCCAGCGGCTGCGAGGGTCGAGCCCGATTCGCGATGGTGAAGGGATCGACTTTTTTATAGTTATTTCCGAGCTTTTCAAGGTGGGGATCGTTTGGTATGAGCTGTTGACGGCTTGGGGGATGCAGCGAGCCTAAGCGTTGCTAGGTGGCAAAAGCCGAGATCGAGAATCTGGCTGCTGGGAGAAGTTATAAGTAAAATTACTGATGGTTCTCTGCAGAAGTTTCTCAGAATCGGTGAATATTTTGTGACGTTGGTTGCTGTTCTTAACTGCTTGGATACTCTAAGATAGAAGTAGAGCTGCGGCGCTCAATTAATTAGCATTTTGAATACTAGGGAGCCAACTATGCAGGGTGTGAACTTTATCCACCTGAAAGTTAGGGAGTTTTCTGAGTGATTGCTATTTCACCCCGTCCGGTCGGACGCAATTGGATTACGATTAGCTTCGCTTCTACTCTATACCTTTGTCCTATTTTGGATCTGCTCCTAGCAGAGGTGCCAGATTACTGGCAAGCGGAATTGCGGTTGGGGCTTCAAGAAGCTTTGGTAAATGCTGCTAAGCATGGAAACAAGTTAGACCCCGGTAAAACTGTTGGAGTCCGTTTTTCGGTCGTCCAAAACCAATATTGGTGGGTAATATCGGATGAAGGTTCTGGCTTTAAAGCTCCTTGCAGTTGCAACCTTTATACCGATGATTGCGAGAGTCTCCTAGCACAGGATGTTGTAGATGAATCTGCACTGCCCCATGTGGAACAGGAATGTGGTAGGGGGTTGTTTATTCTTTACCAAATATTCGATCGCGTAGAGTGGAATTCTCAAGGTACAGAGTTACGGCTGTGCAAAGGACTTACGGGTGGCTACAGTCTGCCGGGCTGGCGCTAGCACCCCTATTTTGCAGAAGTTTTCACCTCAGCTAGACCTGGAAATTTATTCGTTCCCGGGCTTAACCTTGGAATGAAAATTAGGAGAATCTGGGTATAGATAGCTGATTTTAATGCAAAATGTGAGTTTTGAGTTAAAAAAGTATAAATCTTTTGAACTCACAATCGCGCTGCTCGATCGAGCGGCGCGATTGTCTAAATTTTGAGCTACTAATCAAGTCCAAATTCAAGACTCAAAATTATTTGCCGTGGGTGGGACAGGGAGGAGCAGATATCGATCGATCCAGCCATCCTGCTGCTTGGTTTAAGCGCGGGAGAGCTTCTTCTGGCTGTTTTTTGAGCAAAAAGACCAGAGCGGCCGCGGCTTGCTCGCAGGCTCGCGCGGAACGGTTGGCTTTGAGGCGGTGCCAATCTTTTTCGTGGATGGCGAGGCGCGCGGCTAGAGCCTGGGCTAGTTCTACCGTGCTAAGCTCGTTGAGGTTGACAGTTTGGGTTGTTTGTGCAGTTTCAAGCATAGGTGGCAATTATAGCGATTTGGCTGCCGTTTCTAAATTTAACAAATAATATACTGGACATAATAACAACTAAAGAGCGAATTGGTTTTTTTAAATTATTGTCAGGTTTGCAGATCAAAATGCCTCAACAGCCGTCAGATTTAAATCGAGAGACACCGGGAGATGATGAAAGTGAGTTTGTTCAAGCGATCGCAGCAGTGGAGCGATCGCTCGCGGCAGTCAAAGAACGGTACACTCAAATTCAGGTCGATCGACAGCGCCAAGTCGAACTCGGCCATCGGCGCGAAGAAATCCGCCAGTCTAGACGCCAAAATCCATTGCCGCAACTCAAAAAAGAATTGCGGGAAATTGAGCAAGAATTGGAAACTATCGAGTTGAATTTAGAAAGCAGCCTGTTTTCTTGGGGAAGCATAAAACAACCTTTTTGGCAAGCAGTTCGCTTTGGGGGACTCGGCATTTTGCTCGGTTGGATTTTGAAATCCTACGCAGGTTGAACTATGTTGAGATTTATGATTTTTTTAATGAACCGCAGAAATTCACAGGCGGGACGCCTGTTCCACAGAGGACGCTGAGGAAGAGAAAAGAGAGAAATATGGTGCAAAATATTAAATAAACAGGAGTGGATATTATGACAAATCAACGAATTGCAGCAATTTTGCGCGCAGGTGAACCCGACGAAACTGTAACTGTTCAAGGCTGGGTTCGCACTAAGCGCGAATTGAAAGAATTTGCCTTTGTCGAAGTCAACGACGGTTCGGCGATGGCTAACTTGCAAGTAGTCATAAATTCCGATTTGCCAGACTTTGAAAACGTACTCAAACAACTGAATACAGGTGCATCTCTAGAAGTTTCGGGAGTGCTGGTAGCGTCTCCCGCAAAAGGACAGCGAATTGAGTTGAAAGCCTCACAAGTACAAGTTTACGGGGATGCAGACCCGCACACTTATCCGCTGCAAAAAAAGCGGCATTCCTTTGAATTTTTGCGGACAATCGCCCATTTGCGGCCGCGCACAAACACCCACGGTGCTGTCTTTCGAGTCCGAAATGCTTGTTCGGCGGCGGTACACCAATTTTTTCAAGAACGCGGTTTTTTGTGGGTTCACACTCCGATTATTGCGGCTAGCGACTGCGAAGGTGCGGGGGAAATGTTCGGCGTTACCAACTTTGATTTAAAGAACGTGCCGCGCACTGATTCGCAAGAAGTTGATTATGCTAAAGACTTTTTTGGAAAGCGTGCCTATTTAACAGTTAGCGGTCAGTTGGAAGCGGAAGTTATGGCGATGGCTTTCGGCAATGTTTACACTTTTGGGCCGACTTTTAGAGCGGAAAATTCTAATACTTCGCGCCATTTGGCGGAGTTTTGGATGATTGAACCAGAGATGGCTTTCTGCGATTTGCAGGGAGATATGGATTTGGCTGAGGCGTTTTTAAAGTACATTTTTAAATACGTTTTGGAGCATTGCCCGGAAGATATGGAGTTTTTTAACGAGCGCATTGACAAAACGGTTTTGGCTACTGCTGAAAACATCATTAACAATCAGTTCGAGCGGATTACTTACACGGAGGCGATCGCACTTTTGGAAAAAGCCGACAAAAAGTTTGATTTCCCGGTAAGTTGGGGCTTGGATTTGCAGTCGGAACACGAGCGTTATTTGGCTGAGGACTTGTTTAAAAAGCCGACAATTGTCAGCGATTATCCCGTCGGCATTAAAGCATTTTATATGCGTTTAAATGAGGACGAGAAAACGGTGCGAGCAATGGATGTTTTGGCTCCTAATATTGGGGAAATAATCGGCGGTTCGCAGCGGGAAGAAAGGCTGGATGTGCTGGAGAGGCGCATGGAAGCGCAGGGTATGAATAAGGAGGAATTGTGGTGGTATTTGGATTTGCGCCGCTACGGTACTGTGCCTCACGCTGGGTTTGGTTTGGGATTTGAACGGCTGGTGCAATTTATGACGGGAATGGGGAATATTCGCGATGTGATTCCATTTCCGAGAGCGCCTTTAAGTATTGATTTTTAGTTGAGGATTGTGCGGGAAAACGTAGGGACACGGCAATGCCGTGTCCTTACCCGGATCGGCGATTCACAATCACAAATAAATTAAGTCGCCGAGGGAATTGTGATATCAACAGATTGCACTTTGACCGAAGTTCCCAAACTCGATAACGGCGGTTGAATTGCCGCAGTATTTCCTACTACTAATGTTACCAGATTCTCCGGTTTCAAGTAAGTCTTGGCTACGCGCTGCACGTCGGCAATGGTTGCTGCTTCGATGCTGCGGCGGTAGCGAAAAATGAAATCTTCGGGATAACCGTAGTATTCGTAGCGAATTAATCGCGACAAAGTTTGACTGGGATTTTCAAATTTGAAGATGAAAGAATTCAGGGTGGAATCTTTAGCAAAAGCTAATTCTGCCGGGGTAATTGGTTCGGTGCGGATACGATCGATCTCTGCCCGAATTGCCTGGATAAACGGTACTGTTGCGTCCGATCGCGTTTGGCCTCCAGCGACAAACACCCCCGGATAGTCATATCTCGGACTCCAAGCTGCGTATACTGAATAAGCTAAACCTTGGCGCGATCGCACATTATTAAACAAACGGCCGCCGAAACCGTTGAGAACCCCATTCATTACGTCCAAAGCACCGTAATCTGGACTGCTGAGCATTCCGCCCAAATGTCCCATTTGCACGTAACTTTGACTTAATTGCGGCTGATTTACAAAAAATACGCCACCGCCTTTTGCTGGCGATACGGTTGGTAGCGCAGGCACTTCTGCACTTGGATTCGGTTGCCAGTTGCCAAATTTTTGCTCGACGAGCGATCGCATTTTAGCAGTATCAAAATCGCCAGAAATACCCAAAATCATGTTTTTGGGGTGGAAATATTTCTGGTAGAAACTTACCACATCGTCGCGGGAAATATTGGCGATGGTTTTGTATTCTACCGTGCGCGCGTAAGGACTGCGATCGCCGTAAATTAACTTTTCAAACTCGCGGCCGGTAATATCGTTAGGATCGTCATTGCGGCGGGCGATCGAACCTTGAGTTTGATTCTTGGCTAAATCCAACTTTTCCTTAGCAAAGATTGGCTCCCGAATCACTTCCGCAAATAAGTCAAACACGGGTTCGACATCTTCAGCTAAAGCACTAAAGTTAGCAGTGCCAGAAGTAACATCAATCCCCGTTTCTACCGAAGCTGCTCGCTGTTCTAGCAACTGATTTAGTTCATCAGCCGTATGCCTGCTCGTGCCGCCAGTTCGCATCACTTCTCCCGTCAAACCTCCCAATCCAATTTTCTCGGCAGGTTCAAAACGCTCGCCCGTGCGAAATAGCGCCGTTCCCCCAATTAGCGGGAGTTCCCGGTCTTCCATCAGATACACCCGGATGCCATTTGTCAGCTCGAAGCGAGTATATTTAGGCAGTTTAATTTCGGGCACCGCCGGGAATGTTAATTCGTCGTAGTGTTTCGGTGCAGCCGCTAACGAAGGTAACAAATTAAACGTGCCCAGTGAAACAGTAAAAATGCAAAGCGATAGCAGAAATAACTTTACGTTTTTCAGTCTCAATTTAGTCCTTTTCATTCTTTCTCCTAAGTTTCCTATTCTGACATAGCGTCGGGATCGTGCCCCGCGCCCGCCCTAGATGCAAGACTATCTCTTAGTCTGCGAAGGCAGACTTTGTTTGTGTAGGATCGGTTTCAACCGCCGATTCTAAATCGAGGCTGAGCCTCTGGATCTGCGTTCCCAGGCAGAGCCTGAGAACGAGTCTTTCTTCCTTCTTCCTTCTTCCTTCTTCCTTCTTCCTTCTTCCTTCTTCCTTCTTCCCTCTTCCTTCTTCCTTATTACAGCGGCAAAAGCTTGCCAATCGTGCGATTTTCCGCTCGGAAAGTTGCCTGAGCTACACGCTGAATGTCAGCCGGAGTAACAGCCGCGATCGCATCCAATTCCTTGAACAAATTTCGCCACGAACCGGTGTTGACTTGATAGTCCAGCAGCGAAAATGCCATGCCCATATTAGAATTTAGCGATCGCAACAAATCGGCTCTCGCCTGAGTTTTCACTCGATCCAATTCCAAATCAGAAACCGGCTCAGTTTTCAGGCGATCGATTTCCTTGCTCAAAGCTGCGGCTACTTCATCAACCGTGCGGCCCGGAGCAGTTTGAGCGTAAAACAACATCAAATTCGGATACTTTTCCCCCGGATAACCGCTGAAACCTTGAGCCGCCAGCGCCAATTGCTGTTGTTCTACCAAAGATTTGTAAAGCCGAGAAGTGCGGCCATCGCTGAGCAAAGAACCAATCATTTCATAAATCGCATTGTCGGGATGGTTCATCGCCGGTCTGTGGTATCCTTCCAAATACCAAGGTTGAGTTTTTAATTTCAGCGTGACTTCCTGAGTTTGGGTTTGGGGAGGCTCCACAATTTGCAATTCAGAAGGCGCAGGTTTCGCCTTGTAGCGGCCGAAATAAATTTGAGCGAGTCGTTTCACTTCCGCAGCTTTAACGTCTCCTACCACCGCCACAGTCAGCTTGCTGGGGACGTAGTGAGTCTCGAAAAACTTCTGCACGTCGCTGCGGCTGAGGTTTTTAATGTCTTCAGTGTAGCCAATTACGGGGCGGCGGTAGGGATGAACAGAGAAAGCTTTGTTGGCAAAAACTTCAACCATTTGTCCGATCGGAGAATTCTCGGTTCGCAGCCTGCGCTCTTCTAAAATTACTTGTTTTTCTTTGTAAAATTCCCGAAATACCGGTTCTAAAAATCGCTCGGATTCCAGCGACATCCACAGTTCTAACTTGTTAGCTGGGAGGCTGTAAAAATACATTGTGGCGTCGGTGGAAGTAGCAGCATTTAGTCCGACTCCGCCTGCTTGTTCGACTATTTTGCCTAGTTCGTTGCGCTTGACAAATTGCGAAGCTTCGGCTTCAACTTTGTCAAATTCTGCTTGGAATTTGGCGACTTCTTCAGTTTTGCCGCTGGCTTTTGCTGCTTGCATTTGCTCGAAGAGTTCGTCTTGTTTTTCTAGCAGCGGCTTTTCGGCTTTGTAATCGGTAGTGCCGATTTTTGGCGTGCCTTTGAAGGCTAAATGTTCGAGATAGTGCGCGACTCCGGTTTGGCCGTCGGGTTCGTTTGCGCCTCCTACGTCAGCGTGAATTAGAAACGATGCTACGGGCGATCTGGGCCTTTCGAGCACGATGAATGTCATGCCGTTGTCGAGCTTAAATTCGGTGACTTGCTTGATTACTCGATCGAGCGACGGTTGAACAGAGACTGCTTGGGAGCCGCTAGCGGGGTTGGGGCGGGCGAGGGCGATTTCGGGAGAAATTCCCCACCACAGCAGTACAGCGGCCAGCAGGGAGGCGATGAATCGAGTTTGGCGATCGGGCGATTCCCTACGGGATAGCTTCGCTTCACGGGGTTTTTGGAACTGCGGGGTCATTCGATTTTAGATTTTAGATTTTGGATTTTGGATTGTCAAACAAAAAATGTTTGTGCTCGGCGGCCAGAGATTCTTTTTTAAGGATAAAGATTTTTGGAGGCATAAGCGATCTGTTGCGCCCCAGATGTTAGGCTGATACAGCAAATCTCACAAAGGGTCATGGGATTTTAGATTTTAGATTTTAGATTTTGGATTGTCAAACGGCAAGAAGTTTATGCCGAATAACAAGAGATGCTTTTTAAGCATGAAGATTTTTGGGGGCATAAGCGGTCTGTTGCGTCACTTCCAGTTTAAGATTAAAATCACGCACAACTTAAAACTTAACATAATTTAGTTTTTCAGTCCTGAACCTGCTGTTCCAAGTCGCCAATTACCGATTGCAAAGCCATGCGAATTTTTAATCAGTCTCCTCCTTCTGAAACAGAAACCAAAAAGCGGATTTTACAAGCCGCTCAGCGGTTGTTTGCCCGCAGCGGATACGACGGCACTACAACTCGCGATTTAGCAGCGGCGGCGGGGGTGGCGGAGGGTACGCTATTTAGGCATTTTGATAATAAAAAAGCGATTTTGATTGAGGTGGCGACGGAAGGATGGGTGGAGTTGCTGACGGATTTGCTGACTGAATTAAGCGAGATGGGCAGTTACAAAGCAGTGGCTCAGGTGATGCGGCGGCGGATGCTGAATATCCGCGAGAATAGCGACATGATGCGGGTGTGTTTTTTGGAGGCGCAATTTCACCCGGATTTGCGCGATCGAATTCAGTTGGAAGTCATCGGAAAAATGAGCGATGTGGCTGAGGCTTTTTTTGAAACGGCGATGGAAAAAGGAGTTTATCGAAAGATGAATCCGAAGATTGTCGCTCAGGTATTTTTGGGTATGTTTGCAGTCGCGGGTTTCAGTCAAAATACGATTATGGAACCCAATGCTTCTCCGCTGCAAATGCAGGAAATGGCGGAAGGATTAGCCGATATTTTTCTGAATGGGGTTTTAATTAAAGATGAATAATTAGGGCAGCAGGGAAAAGTTGTTATGGGCAAAGTTTGGGACTATTCTATTCGGCCGCTAACCCAGGAAGACGAGCCTTTTCTGTGGCAAATGCTATATGAAGCGGCGCACATGGCAGAAGAAGGCGAATCAACTGTGCAAGCGGTTGTCAATCATCCTTTAATTGCGAAATATGTCAAGAATTGGGGACGTGCAAGCGATTTGGGCTTCGCAGCAATCGAATTGAACGGCAGCCAGCCAGTAGGAGCCGCCTGGCTGCGTTTGTTTGCAGAGGATGACAAGGGGTTTGGCTGGGTTGACGATACTACCCCGGAATTGGCGATCGCCGTGCTTCCAGAATATACAAGTCAGGGTGTAGGAACGCAGTTGCTGGCTCGTTTGCTGTCAGCAGCAAAAGTCTCTTATCGATCGGTATCCCTGAGTGTCAGAAGCTCGAATCGAGCCCTGAGTTTGTACGAGCGATCTGGATTTAAAGTTATTGAGGGAAGCGAGACAATCAACCGCACAGGAGGGACATCATTCACGATGAAAGTTGATTTGGATTAAGTGAATGATTACTCTATAAATTCGTACATCTCCTGTACCCAATTCTCACGATTTTCCTGCCATTCATCCGTCACGACTTCCCAAGTTGTATTGCTTTCAAGTTCCAGCAATAGACTTGATACTTCTTCAAGGGTCGATGCTGTATGACATTCTTGTACCCAACTTTCCCTGAGTATTTTCCAGAGACTTTGTACCGCTTCCCGCTGAAAATTAGATTCTAATTCAACTAGCAATTTGGCTAGGTGTTTTTCGTCAATTGCTGCTGACACCTCGCTCATCCAACAGTTGCGACGTTCATTCCATTCTTCCGTCACTGCGTCCCCGTTTAGGTGGGCTTGAAACTCTAACAGTAATTGGTTTAGCTCTACCATATGAAATTTGGTATTGTTGGGAGTTTGTGCTAAAATTATACAATTTTTATTGATTTAGACTGTTGGTTTTTTATAATGAGCGATGTGGCTGAGGCTTTTTTGGAAACGGCGATGGAAAAACAAGTTTATCCAAAGATGAATCCGAAGATTGTCGTTCAGGTATTTTTGGTAATGTTTGCAGTCGCGCCCTTCAGTCAAAATACGATTGTGGAGCCGAATGCTTCTCGGCAGCAAATGCAGGAAATGGCTGAAGGACTCGCTGATATTTTTCGGAATTGGGTTTTGCAGGAAGATGAATAATTAGTCATTAGTCATTAGGGAATTTTAGAGCCTGGGAACGCATATCTACAGGCTCTGACTCGTCGAAACTACTCCTTAAACTTGTGCATTTGCTGTACCCAAGTCTCGCGATTCTGCTGCCATTCATCGGTCACAGCTTCCGAATTTATATTGGTTTCTAGTTCCAGCAATAAACTTGATACTTCTTGAACAATCGATGCTCCCAAACATTTTGCTACCCAACTGTCCCGGCGCTCTTGCCACTTAACATCAACCGATTTTCCCTGCAAGTTAGATTCCAATTCAACTAGCAATTTTGCTAGATATGTCAGGTTAACTGATGCGGCCACATCGCTAACCCAACTGTCCCGGCGCTGTTTCCATTCTTTTTTCACTCCTTCCGATTTGAGGTTGCTTTCAAGCTCTAACAGTAACTGATTTAGTTCTACCATCTTAAATGTTTGACTTGTTGTAGTTTGTGCTACAATTATACCATAAGTTTCAATAAGCAGAGTGTTAATTTTTTGACAGATGGCGGTCGCAGTGAAACTACAGAATAGATAACTTAATGATGAGCGATGAATTTACTTTAGATATGCTAGACATTCCCAGCAGTTGGAGGCGGGGCGAAGGGGACTGGACTGGGGTAGCGGCGGCTCTTGCTAGAGGGGAAACTGTCGAAGTAATTCAAGAAGTTGGTTCTACTTTGTGGCAAAACAGTCTGCCAGAAAAACATTCTTTGTATTGGGAGGGGGAAAATCTATCCACTATCAAAGCCCGAATTTGGATTAGTTTCACCCAGAGAAGATTTTCGCCGGACTCTGCTTTTCCCAAAGTTCAGTGGCATCCGAGAGTGTTGTGGCTAGGGATAGGTTGCGAACGCTACACAGGGCGAGAATTAATCGAAACTGCGATCCAAAATGTATGTCGCGGTTATCATTTAGCGGAAAGTGCGATCGCAGGTATTGCGACAATAGACACTAAAGCAGGTGAAGTCGGCTTGCTGGAACTTTGTCAAGCGCGAAACTGGCCGTTAAAAACCTTTGCTGCTGACATTTTAAGTTCCGTAGAAGTCCCCAATCCTTCAAATATTGCAGCAAAACAAGTCGGGACGCCCAGCGTAGCAGAAGCTGCGGCACTTTGTGCGATCGAACTGATATCTTGTACCATTCTCAAGAACAGGCAAGATGGCTGTGAAGCGAAGAGTGAATCTGCTGGTGGGGTGGGCATCCTGCCCGCCCGTGAAAGACTTTTAGTCCCTAAAAAAATATTTCGCTCGGGCAAAAAAACAGGATCTGTAACAGTAGCAGTTGCAGTTTGCCCGATCGAGTATCTGGGGTAATGTATTACTGAGACAAAGTATTGGCATTCACAAATCGACCAATCAACCCAGAAACGAATGACAACACAATTGAACCCAACAAAGCCGGCCAAAAACCGTTAACCGCAAAGCCGATATTGAACGCACCCGCCAACCATGAAGCCAGGGAAAGCGAAATTGCATTCACAACGAATAAAAACAAACCTAAAGTAATAATAGTCAAAGGCAGCGTCAGCAAAGTAATAATCGGTCTGACAACCGCGTTGACCAATCCGATAACAACAGCAGCCAGCATCGCCGCCGGAAAGCTCACCACCGCAATACCTGGTACAATGTTAGCGGTAATGACCAGCGAAACCGCTGCGACTATCCAAGTCAAGAAAAAACTTAGCATATGTTTTTTTTCATCTCCATCACTATTAATTAAGATTGTACCTGTTTAGTCGATCGACAAAAGTTCGGGATACACTACGAAATACCCACCTTGCGAGAATATCAGACTTATGAAACTCCGGCAACTAGCAGCCTTCCTCTTAGCCCTAACTATCTTCATCCTGCCGCGGTCAGCCCAGGCTCAATCTAAATATTACCCTCCTCCGCTGTCCTTTAGCAACGCCGAACTGACAAGACGCGATTTTTCGGGTCAAATGCTGCGGACTGCTGAATTTTCTAACGCTAATATGGACTTGACTAATTTTTCTAATGCCGATTTGCGGGGAGCAATTATGAGCGCTTCGGTGATGACTGAGGCGAATTTGCACGGAGCAAATTTAACTAATGCAATGATAGATCAAGTTAAATTTACTAAGGCAGATTTAAGCGATGCAATTTTAGTAGAAACAATTTTGCTGCGTTCTACTTTTGAGGAAGCTGATATCACTGGGGCTGACTTTACCGACGCAATTATGGATGGCGCACAAGTTAAAGAATTGTGCATAAAGGCAAGCGGTATTAATTCCCAAACTGGGATTTCTACTCGCGAGTCTTTGGGATGCCGCTGATTTATTTTATAATCCCATAATTTCAATTTATGGAATATTGGTATGGGCGGCGCCGAAGCCCACTCCTAAATCAATAAATACACCAAATAAACTTGTTTGTGGAACGGGTTCTCCTGCTTCTGACAGCCTAAACCATAATTACTGAGGCTTGGCTTTTTTGAGAGAAGCCTCATAATTCTCACTCATTAACTGATTAACTTCTGGATTGTAAATCCGCAGATAATTCCAGTAATTCTCAAACACCGATTTTACGTATCCTTTCGTTTCAGGAAACGGAATTTTTTCCGCAAAAGCATCCGGGTCACTAAAATTAAACCTCTTCAACCAATCTGATACTGCATTCGGCCCGGCATTGTAACTCGCCACAGCTAACATCGAGTTATTCTTGTACTCGTCGTGAGTGTGATCCAAATACCACGTACCGAGTTTAACGTTGTCGTCCACATTCTCCAATGAATACTTTTTGAGGCTGATTTTCTCAGCAACCCAAGCTGCTGTTTCCGGCATTACTTGCATTAACCCCGTGGCACCAACTGATGATTTAATAGCGGGCATAAACCGCGATTCTTGCCGGATTAATGCGGTTACTAATACTGAATTTATTGTGCGTTCTTTTGACCACTTGACAATGGTTTCTAAGTAAGGAAAAGGATAAAGTGCTTGCCAATAAATCGGTTGCTGTCTCAGAGCGAGGTATTGGGTTCTATCATCTGGTTTGTCGCGCTGCCGCAAACTCCCAACCATCCACAAACCGTCTAAATTGTCTCCGACTCCAATTCGCATTAAACCGTCGGTAAACTGTTCCGCAATACTTGGTTCTACGCGGTCGATAAATTCTACTTGCCACAGATTCCAGGCATCTCTATCTTGACCTAATTGATAGAGTTCTTTCAACGCAGGAGAACCGGCGGTTGGTTCGGGGCGCTGAGGGGGCCGCACTACATTCGGAGACAAATCTCGGACTGTGGTAAAGTCGCCTACGGGCCAGCCGAGAAGTACAGCCGATCGCCACGCAAAATATGATTCTGGATAGCGTAAGAGAGTGTACTCAAACGCAGTCTTGGCGTCTTGTTGGCGGCCGAGTTGCTGTGCCCATTTCCCGACCCAAAATGCTGCTTCTGGAGCTTGTTCGCTGTCGGGATTGTGGGTGGTTAATTCTCTCGCCCACTGCCAAGCTGATTTTAAATCTCCGCCTTTGGCAAACTGCTGGGCGATCGTCCACCGCAATTCGCCTGCTTTATCAGAATTATTGTATTTTGTCAATAGCAACTTCCGGGTTTCTGAGGCGGATTGACCGCTGCGTGCTTTGTCGAGAAGTTGGGATTTATCTAACAAAGCTTCGGGGGCATAATTGGGGAATTTGCTAATAACTCGATCGAGCCAAACGATCGCTTCTTTCGGTTCGCTCAGCCGCGACAGCCGAATTAAACCCAAACCAGTATCTTCAGCATCGGGAAACTCGCGCACTAATTCTTGATAGGCAATTCTCGATTCCGGAATTTTTCCTTCGAGCCACAAACCGCGAGCTTTGCGGTAAAGATTTTTGGGATTGCGGGGAGCTTTCCCGTAAGCAATAGCTCCTTTGCCGTAATCCTGTTTTTCCCAATAGCCAAAGGCAATTTCTTCCCAATCTTCCGGTTTCAAAGCGGCGCCGTTTCGCTGCACAAGTTGTTCCAAAATTGTACCGTAATCTTTGACATAATGACCGTATTTTGCTACGAGCAGCATCAACTCCGGCTGATTGGGATTTTCTTTTAACTTAGCAAGGGCAATTTCTACGCTGCGGGGATGAGCGGGAAATTCAGTAATTGCCTGTTGCCAATATTCCGGTTTTGACTTGCCTAAAACATATAAAGCTTCCGCTGCTACCGGGTCGCTCGGATAGTTTTTGAGCAGTTCCTGCCAAGCTTTTTGGGCTTTGCCTTTGTCGCCGCTCAATTGGTAAGCTTCCGCCCTTTTTAGGGCAATGTGAGCAGCTAAAACCGGATATTCTTGCTCTAATTTGTCCAATAACTTTAATGCTTTGGCCGCATTTCCTTGCTGGATTAAATCGCTGGCAAGCAGGTAGCGGGCGCGGCTTTGAGGGGAGATTTCCTGCTGCGGGTTCGTACTTGCAGACTGACTGGTTGCGAGTTCAACTAATTTCGCCGATCGCTCGCTCGGTGACAGCGATACCAGCATCTTGACTTGCGATTCGGAATTCGCGGCATTCAGGGGCTGCTGAGCCTTCTGGACCGAGCCAAAGCCCATCCATTTCATCGCAGCAACCAAAGAGCCGATCGCAATAACGCAAACTGAAACGCTGATTAAAACAGAAAATCGGGCCCGGCGTCGTTTTAGCATGGGAAAATTTAAGAGAATAAGAATAAAGAACCGATCGTTTGTCAAAAGGCATCACAGACCGGATGGGTGTTCAACGCCATCACAGGTCGGATACCTGTTTAACGAGAAATAAATGTTAAGAGTGGGGCGGGCCCTTTCAGCAGACCCCAAAACAGATTATTGAGATTGGTGCGAGATCCGATCGCAGGCGGACTTGGCTGATATAGTAGCAGAATTTATTTCGATGCGGAGCGGAGAATTTGTGCGATCGATCTATTTACCCGCACAAAGGAAAAACGACAAAGCACCAACTACAAAGTACAATCTAAAATCTAAAATCTAAACTGTAAATCAAAACATGGAATTTCTAGTCACCGATAAACCCGGCTCTGTTTGGACGGGAGACGCCCTGGCAATTGGTTTGTTTGAGGACGCCCTGGAACTCACCGGCGAGCTGGCACAATTAGATGAAAAGCTTGCAGGCACATTGAAAGAGCTGCTACTGGAAGTAGATTTTAAGGGCAAAGCTGGCACGAGCGCCATCACCCGCGTCGGTGGCAATAATCCCATTCGCAAAATTGCGATCGTCGGTTTGGGCAAAACAGAGGACTTAAAATTAGACACCGTGCGGCAAGCTGCGGGTATTTGCGCCAAGTTAGCCAAAAAGGAAAAATGCAAAACCCTCGGAATTAGCTTTCCTGTATGGAACAACGCGCCGGATTCTACAGCAAGCGCGATCGCCGAAGGTGTAGAACTCTCCCTAAATCAAGACAACCGTTTCAAATCGGAACCTGACGACAAAAGCCCGCAAATCGAACAAATTCATTTGCTCGGTTTTGCCGGTACCGAAAGTGCGATCGCCCGCGCCCGCCAAATCACTGCCGGAGTCATTTTAGCACGGGAATTAGTCGCAGCGCCGGCAAATTTTGTCACCCCGATTACAATGGCCGAAACCGCTCAAAGTCTAGCGGCCGAATGCGGTTTAGAATTAGAAATATTGGAGCGGGAAGACTGCGAAAAACTAGGCATGGGAGCTTTTCTCGGCGTTGCCCTAGCATCTGATTTACCGCCAAAATTCATCCACCTCACTTACAAACCCGAAGGCACACCGCGCCGCAAAATAGCAATTGTGGGCAAAGGATTGACCTTTGATTCCGGCGGTTTGAACATCAAAGGAGCCGGCAGCGGCATTGAAATGATGAAAGTAGATATGGGCGGCGCTGCGGCTACTTTGGGAGCGGCAAAGGCGATCGGGCACATCAAACCCGATGTCGAAGTTCACTTTATCAGCGCCGTCACTGAAAACATGATTAGCGGCCGCGCCATGCGCCCTGGAGACATCCTTACAGCTTCCAACGGCAAAACAATTGAAGTCAACAATACCGACGCAGAAGGCCGTTTAACCCTGGCTGATGCTTTGGTATTTGCTGATAAATTGGGAGTTGACGCAATTGTCGATTTAGCAACTCTAACCGGGGCTTGCGTAATTGCTTTAGGCGAAGATATCGCGGGTTTGTGGAGTCCTCAAGATAGCGTCGCCGCCGAAATAGTCGCCGCCTCAGAATTGGCAGGCGAAAAATTTTGGCGAATGCCGATGGAAGAGAAATATTTTGAGGGATTGAAAGCATTGCACGCCGACATGAAAAACACTGGCCCGCGTCCCGGCGGTTCCATTACGGCGGCGCTATTTTTGAAGCAGTTTGTGAAGGATACTGCTTGGGCGCATTTAGATATTGCCGGCACGGTTTGGAGTGACAAAGAAAATGGCTACAATGGCCCTGGGGCTACCGGTTTTGGAGTTCGGACTTTGGTGCATTGGGTGCTGGGCGGCGCTTAATTGTGGATTTCCAGCACAAACATTGAGATGTTGTCTGCCTTAAAAGCCCCTTAGTCCATGAGTGAGCCAGGGGTTTAAGACCCCTGGCTTACAGCTTAAGTCATCTAAAAGTAAACTTAATAGCGATCATTAAAAATTTTAATCTTTCAGAAGCCATAAGTAGGCGAATTTATGTATTCCGTCACTGCGAGGAACGTAAGCGTTGCGAGCCGCGACACGATCGCAATCTCTCATACTTGCCGAAAGCTTTGCTCCCCGGGCCCAACCTAGACTGTTTTGACATTCCCTGAAAAAATAGCTGTTTCATAAAAAATGAAAAAAGTATATAATTATGTAAACATTTCACTAGCAGAAATCAAATAATTATATTTGATCGGATTTGCATTGGTACAGATAACTTTTTTCTTGAACTTTATGCAAGAACAATTAACAATTTTTTTTTCAACACTTGCTGTATCTTCCCCACTCGGCTGCGACGCACTGCCGGAGTTGCGACTGTACGCTGTTTTTGACTCGCTGACGGCACTGGCTTATTGCTCGATCGCCCTATCTTTAGTTTATTTTACCCGCCAAGGTTCTCACAGCAAGATTTTCCGGGTGTTTGCCGTTGGTTTTTTTGCCTGCGGCGCTGCTAAATTGACGGAAGTTTGGACGCTTTGGCATTCCATATATTGGCTGTCGGTAACTCTCAAAGCTGCAAGTGCTTTGATTTCTTTGCTTTTAGCGGCAGTCGCCCTCGCCGTCATGCCGAAAGCACTTGCCGAGTATGGTTTAAATAAAAAAGAAAAGTTTCAACAACAGCCGTTCAAACAGGTAGAAGAAAATCAGCACCAGCATGATATCGAGAAAGGAGAATTGTCACAACAATCGCTAAATTTTTCTTCTTCAGATACTATTGTCGATCGCGCTTTAGCTCTCAATTCGCTTAACGAACAGTTAGAAAAAGAAATTGCCGACCGCCAGCGGGTTGAGGAACAGTTGCAACTGACTCAATGTGCGATCGACCGATCGGCAGATGCGGTATTCTGGATCGGGCCGGACGGTAAATTTTTGTATGTCAACGACGCTGCTTGCTCTTCATTGGGATATTCGGCCGCAGAATTGCTCTCGATGACCGTGCACGACATCAATCCAGATTTTCCCCAAACAGCTTGGAGTTTGCACTGGAAAGTCTTAAAACGCTGCGGTTCGGTTAATATTGAAGTTCACCACCTCACTAAGTACGGTCGTATTTTTCCAGTAGAAATTACGATCGACCATTTGGAATTTAACGGCAAAGAATATCAGTGTGCGTTTGCTCGCGACATTAGCGAGCGCAAGCGGATTGAGGCAGCTTTGCGAGAAAGGGAAGAAGAATTTAGGTCATTAGTTTCTAGCATTCCCGGTGCGGTTTACCGGTGCAGTGCTGCTGGGCGATCGAGCTTAACTTTTATCAGCAGCGGCATCGAAGCTATTTCTGGCTATCCCGCAGATAACTTTATGCAAAAACCGGTGCAGGCTTTTCCGAGTATAGTTCATCCCAATGACGTGCAGCATATCGAGACAACTATCGATCGGGCTATTAAAACAAAACAACCTTACACGCTCGAATATCGCCTGATTCACTGCGACGGAAATGTGCGCTGGGTTGCAGAGAAAGGTCAAGCCATTTTCACCGCAGCAGGTCAAGTTTTATCCCTCAACGGTGCGATTTTTGACATGACAGAGCGCAAAGCAGCGGAGGATGCTTTGAGGCTCTCCGAGGCGATCGCCAACAACAGAGCCCAGCAGCTAGAAATCGCTCTTAAAGAACTCCGAGAAACTCAAGCTCACCTAATTCATACCGAAAAAATGTCAAGTCTCGGTCAAATGGTAGCTGGAGTAGCTCACGAAATTAATAACCCTGTCAGTTTTATCTACGGCAATATTTCCTATGCCAGCCAATATATCAGAGACTTGTTGCAGCTTGTAGAACTTTACCAAAAACACTATCCTCAGCCAGCCGTAGAAATTCAACAATGTATTGATAATATCGATTTAGGATTTCTGAGAGAAGATTTGCTAAAAATATTATCTTCGATGAAAATGGGAGCCGATCGCATTCGCGAAATAGTTCTGAGCTTGCGAAACTTTTCGCGTTTAGACGGCTCGGTAAAAAAGCCTATTAACCTTCACGAAGGCATAGACAATACGCTCATAATTTTGCACAACAAACTGCGAGCCAGAGGCGACTCTCCCGAAATAAAAGTAATCAAAGATTACGGTAAACTGCCATTAATAGAATGTTATGCAGGTCAGCTAAATCAGGTATTTATGAATCTGCTTAGCAACAGTATTGACGCCTTGGAAGATGCTTGCCACCAAAAAAGGCGAGCGGCTGTCGGCGACGATTGGGAACCAACTATTAGCATTCGCACAGAAGCCCTGAACGAAAATAGTATTTGCATCCGCATTGCCGATAATGCGATAGGCATGACAGAAGACGTGCGGAGCCGATTGTTTGACCCGTTTTTCACGACAAAACCGATGGGAAAAGGTACTGGTTTGGGGTTAGCCATCAGTTACCGAATTGTCGTGGAAAAACACGCCGGAGCCCTTAGCTGCCGTTCCGCCCTAGGAGAAGGTACGGAATTTGCGATCGAGATTCCTTTATGAATTAGTCCGACGGAACAACAGTTCGGACATATTTTGGGAGAGTCAGGCTCTGAGAGAGCCGTATTCTAGGAGTTTTCGGTAGTTTGGATT
>NZ_JAUBPO010000101.1:0-27403 GCF_036700785.1 Microcoleus sp. S28C3
GCTGCAATGAATGATGAATACATGATGCTTCTTCTCAAATCCTTTTGTCAAGACTGATTGAGATGCTCTTACCCTGGGTACCAAAAGAATCATTTATGAAGAATTAGGAGTGTCTGAATATTGGGTAGTAGACGTACAAAAAGCGCAAGTTATTCCTTTCAAAATAATTGCTAACCGGGGAAGCGAACGGCTGACGGAATCTCAAGTTTTGCCGGGGCTAAAAGTTGCTTTATTAGAGGAAGGTTTGCGCCGCAGTCGCCAGACAGACAATACAGAAGTAGGCAACTGGTTGTTAGAGGAAGTTCGCGGGAATCCTCAATAGTGCGATCGACTGCATTCTTTTGTTTAACTGGAGGGTAGAAACCCGGTTTCTACGAGTTTTGTGAACAGGAACGAGAAATATAGGAAGAAACCGGGTTTCTGAGGTCTGCGTGTGTTCAGGACACGGCAATGCCATGTCCCGCGCTTGAATCGTTGACAATCGATCCGATAATTGCTATAGCATAATAGAATCAAAAAGTTAATAGCAAAAGTCGGTAAAAATGCCTTATTTAACAGCAGCAAACGACATCAAAGCACTCATCGCTAAATTTTCCCAAGCTAAAATCCTGTGGGTGGATACAGAAATAGCAGACTATAAATCCAACCCCAGATTATCTCTGATTCAGGTGTTAGCTGACTCCACAGATTCGACGGGAGATGCCACTTTTCTACTAGATGTCTTGGATAAACCTGAATTGGCAAAAGATTTCATCAACCAAATCATGGTCAATCCAAATATTGAAAAAGTCTTGCACAACGCCAGCTATGACATCCGATTTCTAGGCAATGACGACGCTCAAAATGTCACTTGCACATTGAAAATGGCGAGAAAGATTCCAGCTTACATTCTGCCCTTACCTAATCGACAACTCAAAACTTTAATAGAAACACTTTGCGGCATTGCTTATGTAGATAAAACAGAACAAAGCGGCGATTGGGCAAAGCGTCCCCTGACCCAGAAGCAGCTAGAATATGCCAAGATGGACGCGGTTTATTTAGCTGGAGTGCATCGCCGCCTGCTAGAAATCCTTGCCCAATGTTACCCCGAACCCGCAACAGAAAACTTGACAGCATTGGGCGAAAAATATCAGGAAATAGAATCTCAGTGGAAGCCGCTAGATTCAGAAATCGCTGAAGTGAAAGAACGCATTAAAGCAGGGATGCTAGCCCAAAAGCTCAAAGACAGTTCTTATTTTGAGCTTTCCAGTTCGATAACGATGAAAGTAGATTTTCTCACGCTGGCCAGACTGACGCAAACAGAGGGAATTGAGTTAAATTTTCCGGTAACGCTGACGAAAGAAATTCAAAAACAGTTAGGGGAACTCATCGCCGATCCATCTTTGGAAGTTGAGGAAATTGCTAGTTGGCGGCTGAATTCTAATGTACAGCAACGGCGAAAATCTACTAAGAAAATTGCGCCGGAACCGGCTATCGAGGATTTAACAGCATTGGGGGAAAGGTACAAAGAAATTTTGCCTGAATGGAAGTTGCTGGATTCTGAAGTTGAGCATCTGAAAGAGCGCATTAAAAAAGCAATGTTGGTGCAAAATAAGGAAAATATTCCCGATTTTAAGTTATCCAGTTCCTCGATTTTGAAGGTAGATTTTGCTAGCTTGGCAAAACTTGCGCTATCGGTGGGAGTTGAGTTAGATTTTATGGTGACGCTGACTCAATACATCCAAAAGCGGTTAGGGGAAGCGATTAACAAAATTGATGTGCAAATTGAGTATATTACCAGTTGGCGGATGACGGCTAAGACTGTGCAAGATGAAGATGAAGAAATTCCGTTTTAACTATTAAAATATCACGTTTACTCTCATTTTTTTGTGTTCTCTGGGGGCTGGGAGGGTGACAAAAAGGTCTAGGAACAAAAATGTAAAGCCGTGCTAGAAGCACGGGGTTTCCACCCACAATTTTCGATGAGCAGTCAGTAACTCTGTTATGGTTGGGGGTTGATCTCTGCCATCCGATCGCAACCTGTCGTGATGAGTTGGGTCTGGTTTAAGGGGCGGTTAGCCAGACCCAGAGACTAAAACTGGACTCAGCGACCCGTCAAAAGCTGTAACTTTTCGGGATACCGAGCCCCTTGCACCGCGATCTTGGAGGCGGTGTCATCAATGTCACGCAGATCGTCGGGCGTGAGTTCGACTGAAACTGCCCCGATGTTTTCGTCCAAGCGATGCAGCTTGGTCGTACCTGGAATGGGTACGATCCACGGCTTCTGAGCCAGCAGCCAGGCAAGTGCGATCTGAGCGGGCGTTGCCTGCTTCCGTTCTGCAATACTGCCAAGCAGATCGATCAGGGCTTGATTCGCCTTGAGAGCCTCCGGTGTGAAGCGAGGCAGAGTGCTGCGAAAGTCGGAGTTGTCAAAGGTCGCGTTTTCGTCGATCTTGCCCGTGAGGAAGCCTTTGCCCAGCGGGCTGTACGGGACAAGTCCGATGCCAAGTTCCTCAAGGGTCGGTATCACTTCCGCTTCAGGCTTTCTCCACCACAGCGAGTATTCGCTCTGAAGAGCCGTGACAGGTACAACGGCATGGGCGCGGCGAATCGTTTGCACTCCCGCTTCAGAGAGCCCGAAATGCTTCACCTTACCTTCCTGAATTAACTCCTTGACTGCTCCGGCCACGTCTTCAATTGGCACGTTCGGGTCAACCCGGTGCTGATAGAGTAGGTCGATCGCCTCCACCTTTAGTCGCTTGAGCGAACCCTCCACGGCCTGCTTGATGTGCTCCGGTCGGCTATTGAGTCCGGGTGAACCCTTCATGCCACGAGGATCGGAATTCGGACTGATGTCGAACCCGAATTTGGTGGCGATTACCACTTGGTCGCGGAAGGGAGCGAGGGCTTCACCCACCAGTTCTTCGTTTAAGTACGGGCCGTAGACTTCGGCGGTGTCAAAGAATGTTATTCCGCGATCGACCGCAGCCCCCAGAAGAGCAGTCATCTCCTGTTTGTCTTTGGGTGGGCCATAGGAAAAGCTCATACCCATGCAGCCCAGCCCGATCGCCGAAACTTCTAAATTGCTGTTTCCAAGTTTACGTTTTTGCATGATGTTTCTCCTTATATTGGTGGTTTCAAATCGGCTCAGTCATGGATCTTTCTGGTACCCAACGCTTTCACAATGGCGGGATCGCGATGGTCAAAGAAGGCGCTTTGCTTGCTGTCCAGCGTCGCAACTGCATCCATGTCGTCGGCGCTTAGCTCGAAGTCGAAAACGTTGAAGTTTTCGGACATCCGTTCCTTGCGAACCGACTTGGGAATCGCCACCACACCGCGTTGCGTCAGCCAGCGCAGGATCACCTGAGCCACGCTTTTGCCGTATTTTCCAGCAATAGACAGCAAAACGTCGTTGTGGAAGATGTTGTTTTTGCCTTCGGCGAACGGCCCCCATGATTCGATCTGGACGTTGTTTTCCTTCAAGAACTTCTGGGTTTCGATCTGCTGGTGGAAGGGGTGGGTTTCGATCTGATTAACTGCTGGAACCACTTCGTTATGAACGATAAGGTCTATGAGCCGGTCGGGATAGAAGTTGCTGACACCGATGGCTTTGATGCGACCATCTCGATACAACTCTTGCATTGCCCGCCACGCGCCGTAAACGTCGCCATAAGGCTGGTGGATCAGATACAAGTCGAGGTAATCCAATCTCAGCTTGTCCAACGATCGTTGGAAAGCCTGCTTGGTACTTTCGTAGCCGGCATCCTGAATCCAGAGCTTGGTGGTAACGAAAATCTCGTCTCGCGCCACGCAACTCTTTTGGATGGCTTTGCCGACGGTTTCTTCGTTGCCGTAAGAAGCCGCCGTGTCAATCAGACGGTAGCCGATTTCAATCGCGTCCGACACGCTTCTTTCGCACTCTTCCAGATCGGTCATTTGGAAGACACCGAATCCCAAAATGGGCATTTCTAACCCGTTGTTCAAGACAACCTTCTGCATAATTCCTCCTTTTACCGCAGCGCGGTCTGATACCGGCGAGAATGGCAGCCGTAGTTCAGTCCTGTATAGCTAAGGTCAAAAACCGAGACTTCCAGATTACTGTTGCCAAGTTTGCGCTTTTGCATTGTTACTCCTTCGAGGTTCCACCTCGGTTATTCAGATTTAAGGGATGCCATATCGATACAGAAGCGGTACTTTACATCGGACTTGAGCAGGCGATCGTAAGCTTCGTTGACCTTCTGGATGGGGATGACTTCAACATCGGCGGTGATGTTGTGTTCACCGCAAAAATCGAGCATTTCCTGGGTTTCGGCAATGCCGCCGATGTTAGAACCGGAGAGATTGCGCCGCCCCATAATCAGGCTGAATGCCGAGATCTCCAGGGGCTTTTCGGGTGCGCCAACCAGGGTGATGTTACCGTCGAGGCGGAGCAGGTTGAGATAGGCGTTGATGTCGTGCTTGGCTGAAACGGTGTCGAGGATGAAATCGAAGCTGCCAGCGTGCTTTTGCATTTCGTCGGCATTGCGGGAGACCACGACTTCGTGGGCACCGAGGCGGAGCGCATCTTCAGTCTTACCGGGCGAGGTGGTGAAGACGACGACGTGGGCTCCGAATGCACGGGCGAACTTCACGCCCATGTGGCCTAGCCCGCCGAGACCAACCACGCCGACCTTATTGCCCTTGGTGACTCCCCAGTGGCGCAGGGGCGAATAGGTTGTGATACCGGCGCACAGGAGCGGCGCGACTCCAGCGAGATCGAGGTTGGTGGGAACTCGCAGAACGAAGCGTTCATCGACGACGATGCTATCGGAGTAACCACCATAGGTGACACCTCCAAGGTGCTTGTCCGGGGAGTTGTAGGTGAGGGTCAGGTTCGGGCAGAACTGTTCAAGTCCAGTTTTGCAATTGGGACAGGTTCCATCCGAATCAACCATGCAGCCGACTCCTGCCAGATCGCCAGGCTTGTACTTCGTCACTGCCGAGCCAACCTGAGTGACCCGTCCCACCATCTCATGACCGGGAACGATCGGGTAGACCGTGCCGCCGCCCCACTCGTTTCGCACCATGTGGAGGTCAGAATGGCAGATGCCGCAGAAGAGGATTTCGATTTGTACGTCGTGTTCGGTTAGGTCGCGCCGCGCGATCGTGTCGGAGGCCAGCGGTGATGTTGCACTGGCTGCGGAATAAGCTTTCGTGTTGTACATAAATTGATGCCTCTATTGGTTTACGTTTGGTGCCTGGTATTGTTCGTCGCTAACCTGTTCCATATGAGTCATCGCCGTTGGCGGTGAAGGTGACGATGGCGACAATGCTTTGTTGTCGTCGTGCGTTTAGGGTTCGATCGGGTTGGCGTCGAACATCACTGCACCGTTTGGCCGCCATCGATGACCATGGCGTGGCCGATCATAAAGGCAGCCGCGTCGGAGCACAGCCAGAGGACAGCCTCCGCGATCTCCTCGGGCTTGCCCATCCGTCCGACCGGCTCCTCGGCAATCACCTTGGCGCGCCCTTCGTCCGTGTCGCCGGTGAAGCGACCCATCATCGGGGTGTCGATGTAGCCGGGACAGACGGCGTTGACGCGGATGTTCTGCGCGGCGTAGTCGAGGGCCGCTGCCTTGGTCAGTCCGATCACGCCATGTTTCGCGGCGGTGTAGGCGGGGCTGCCCTTGATGCCGATGATTCCTGCGCCCGAGGACGTGTTGACGATCGCGCCGCCTCCCTGCTTGAGGATCAGCGGGATCTCGTGCTTCATGCACAGGAAAACGCCGCGGAGGTTGATGTCGATAATCCGGTTCCACTCCTCCTCCTCGTACTCCGCGGTCGGAGCTGCCTTCCTCGGCTCGATTCCCGCGTTGTTGAAGGCGAAGTCGAGCCGCCCGAAAGCCTCAACGGTCTTGTCCAGAGCTGCCTTCACGTCCTCGGTTCGCGTCACGTCGCACCTGACGGCGATCGCCCGACCGCCGAGTTCTTCGATCGTGCGAACTGTTTCTTGATTGCCCTGTTCTGAGATGTCAGCGACCACCACGCTGGCACCTTCACGGGCAAACGCCAGCGCCGCAGCTCGACCGATGCCGCTCGCTCCTCCGGTCACAAATGCAACCTTTCCTGTGTAGCTGCCATTCTCGTTCGTTGTCATTTTTTACTCCTTTGCGTGTTCGCCATTAGGGAAGTCTTTATTGGAACTTCCTTTTCTTACTCGATCGGCTCCACTGTTGCTTTTACAGAGCCAGGTACATTGAATGCTTCTACGCCAGCATCGATCTTGCCGATCGCGATGATGCCGGGGTCAGGGATTGGTTGTTCGTCGTGGCGATAATAAATAGCCACATCAGGACCGGGAGACCAGTAAATGATGTCTCCAACTTCATAGGTTTTGGTTCGCTCACCCTCCTGCGAAATTGCTCTCGGCAGGCGGGCAAACTTTTCTCTTCCAAACAAATCGTTCATCGTCAGCGTTAATGGCAGCAGGGAAACAAAATCCCGAGTGGTTTTACTGTCGATCAACGTGGCTGTAACGGCTTTGTCTCCGACCTTGATGTTTATCTTCATACTGTTTGCCTGCTGGGTTGATATTTCAGTCGGCATTTTCGACGAGGCACTGCTAGGCATCCTGTTGTCGGCACGGCAGGCTGAGTAACTCAGGGACATCGTTAGGGCGAGAACCAAAATCAGCATTCTCTTCTGGCAGTTTTTCCCCTTGACGGGAAACCATTTCAAAAGCATTAAGCTCTTCCTTCGTACTGCTCGTCGCTGACCTGTTCCAGCCAGTCCACGGGTTTGCCGTCGAGCCATTCCTGAATGGCGATGTGCGTCATTGCCGTGGTTGCCGTGGCACCATGCCAATGTTTCTCACCCGGCTCGAACCAGATCGCATCCCCCGGACGAATTTGCTCGATCGAGCCGCCCCAGCGTTGTGCAAGACCGCAGCCAGCCGTGACAATTAGGGTCTGTCCCAACGGGTGGGTGTGCCATGCTGTCCGAGCACCAGGCTCGAACGTGACGCTGGCACCAGACGTGCGTGCTGGTTCGTGCGCCTCGAACAGGGGGTCAATGCGGACAGTGCCGGTAAAATACTCAGCCAGTCCTTTGGCCGAAGGCTGTGAGCCACTTCGTTTAATGTCCATTTCTTAATTCCTTCACTTGATGCCATTTCGGTGGCTGTCCCAATCGTAGAAATTGAGCACTTATTGCTTCTCTATCAATAGGGATGGATTTTTTAATAAGCAAGGTTAGCTTTGATGGCATTTTGGTTGTCACTCAGCAGGTTTCTTGCCCAATCAAAACTGAGTTTTCTCTTGTATAAAAGTCCAGAATGCTTACAATTCGCCGGAACCGTTTTTCATTGCTTTAGCTTCATTCTAAGAATCCTCAAGGGCAAGCAATAGAACGATCGTCTAAGATTGTTGTACAATCCTGCAAACTTAGAAATGAACGCTGCCAAAACGACTGAAAAGTCCGCTAGGTCGTTCATTAACGACCAGCAGGCTCTTCGCGAGGCAGATAGAGCGCAACCCCACAGAAACGAACTGACGAATAGCCTATTGCACAGGCTATTCGTCAGGATGGGACAATTGAGCCGCTGAAATGATTGCACTTCAACCGATCCTCCTCACCTTCGGAATGCGTTGATAGTGTCTCTATCCTTGCCTTTTTTGTCATTGCTGAGGGCAGCAAAGAAGCCCTTCTGGGCAGCGCGATCGCGCTTCAGTACGACCCGATGTATTATCTGCTGGCTACGATCGAACTGACGTGAGTTTATTGGATGTGCCTCTGTTGGATGCTGGCTATACCTCTTCATTCCTAGTTTCAACCGAACTCAGCGCCGCTTTGAGGGTATGCCAAGCCAAAGTTGCACACTTAACCCGCATCGGGTATCGGGAAACACCTTGCATGATATTGAGTTTCTCCAAGGGAGGCTCAAACTGAGTATTTCCCGCTGCCATCTCGCGGAACTGTTCTACCATTAAAAGCACCTGTGAAATAGTTTTACCTTTGATAGCGATCGCCATTAAGTCAGCAGAAGCAAGGCACAAAGCACAACCTGCACCTTCAAATTTAATGTCGGCAATTTTACTTTCTGCTTCATCTAGTAGCAGCGTTAAATCAACCACATCACCGCAATAGGGATTTTCTCCTCGGTGTTGACGGTGTACTGGGTTAGTTTTTCCTTTGTTTTGCGGGTTTCTGGCGTGTGTCAAAATTACTTGTTGGTAAATTTGGCGATCGTTAGTTTTCATAATTTATTCACTCTTTAAAATTGTTTAATAGCAACTGCTTGTAATCGTCCGGGGTATCAATATCAATCGCAGCTTCTGGTATTAGCAGAATCACTCCTGTATCTATATATTTTTGTATTAATGCTTTTGCACCTTTATCTCCTTCAAGCTGCATCAGTTCTGGAAATAAGGCATTGCTAAACAGGGCAGGTACGCCCGTAGTTTCGTTATACTTTGAGGCAACAATTACTTTTTGCGTTTCTTGATAATACTGAATCAATTGATTGAAAATCTGGGGAGAAACTAGCGGCTGATCTGCAAGTGAGATGATAACTGCATCAAGTTTAGAGTTAGTTTTCAGTAGCATACTAATACCAGCGCGAATAGAAGAAGACATTCCCTCTTGCCATTGGGCGTTCTCTACAACTTGCACTGCCTTTGGCATTAGTTCCGGTTTAATTTGTTCTGCATAAGCTCCCAGGACTACTACGATAGGTTGGCACAGAGAAGCTAAGGCAACTTCAACCGCATGGAGTATCAGGCTGCGTCCTTGATAAGAAAGCAATTGTTTTGGTCTTCCCATGCGGGTTGCAGATCCAGCAGCAAGAATAATTAGACCAATTTTAAATACCATACCCAAGTTTTGAATTTTTGATTATTAATAACATACTCGAATTAGCCATTAATTTTTTGATTATTGACTATTGATTGAATGATGAATTGGTACAGTGCGATTTCTTAAAAAACCACCTTGATGCTTTGCTGTTACTGCTTGAATTTCAGCGATAATCGCCAGAGCAATCTCTTCGGAATTATCTGCCCCAATGTCGAGTCCCACCGGACTATATAAATTTTGTTGCTGTTGTGGAGTGGGGATAACTCCTTCTTCTTGTAGTTCTTGCAATAATCGGGCTGTTCTTTTCTTAGGGCCAAGTACACCTAAGTATTTTAAGCATGAAGGCAATAACACTCTCAGCAATTCCAGGTCGTCTAAATAATTATGAGTCATAACTACAGCAACAGTACGCTCATCTATCTCGATTTTTTTTAATACATCCTCAGGAGAACAAAATTTAACTCGATCGGCTTCTTGAAAACGCTTTCGGCTTGCTTCCCGTTGGCGGTGATCGACTACAGTAATATGCCATCCTAACTGTTTGCCAAAGCGAACAACGGGAAGAACGTCATACCCAGCACCCAAAATTACCAGCGACAGCGGCGGCCCAATGACTTGAATAAAAACTTCAACTTTCCCGCCTATTAACTGATATTGTTTCCCTACCGAGGTTTTGTGTAGAAGTGCTGCTTGGGTATCCCTTAAAACCGCTGCTGCTAATTCCTCATCGCTGATGTGGTTGATGATATCTGAATTTAGTAGCAAGCGATCGCCTATTTGAGATTTGCTTTCACCCTCTATATTAAATACAGTTGCAATAGCACTCTCAAACCGAGTATCAAGGCATTTGTGGACAAAACTAATTTGGTTCGGCTCGTTTACTGGCAATGATTCAATCAAAACATAAGCAATGCCTTGACAGCCAAGCCCCAATCCCCAAATTAAATCTTCCTCGGAAGTGGAGTCATACTTAACCACACAGGGACTACCAGTGTGCATTACCTGCTGTGCTTTCTCAAATACATCACTTTCCAAACAGCCACCGCTAATTGCACCTACTATCAAGCCATCTGCACTCATCAACATTCGCGCACCAGGACGGCGATAAGTTGAACCTTCCACTTTAACTAAAGTTGCCAAGGCTAGCTTTTTCGTCGTGTCTTTTACTTGCTCTAAAGCAGCCTTAATATCGTGTAGTTCTTTCATTGCTCAGCCTAAAAATTTTTGTATCTCACTGTTTAAGTTTGATGATAAGGACTTCAGCATAGGGGACGATATAACGATACTTGCAAGTTATTGTACAATCCTGCAAAATTCTTCTTCTAAACTAATCATGGGACGAGCCTGTAAAGCTTTGGTTTGATGACTTTTAACTTACTTGCTTGTCCCTTTCTTATCCCGAACTCACGTTACATATAAATCGCACGGCTCAGACGAACCCCGAAATCGGCATCCGGATTTGTCGTGGCGTCACCAAGCCGCTCTTGCATTACTGCAACTGCTAAGTCCCGGCGCTTTGGCGATCGCGATGCGTCGGCAGATGCCAGCGCTGCCGCCATTTGTTCGCGCGCGAGATCGGTGCAATAGCAGGGCGTGCCTGGTTGCTGACGCCACGAATCGGCGAGCGTGCCCGCGTCGAAAGCATCAAGCCCGGTGTCTTCGACGAGGGCCATCGCCACGGAGCGATCGTTCTCGCGGTCAGCAGCCACAGGGAGGGCGATACGGCCAGGGCTTCCAGCAGGCTTGCCCTTGGTGGCGAAGGAGCCAGACCCGATCGCGTTCCACGCCTTGGCGATCGGCCGGCCTAGCTGTTCGGCCACCCAAAGGCTCTCAACCTGCCCGGCCTCGATGGCATCTATCTTGTCATCGCGGTGGGGATAGTAATTCGACGTGTCGATGACGACTGTCTCGGCTGGTAGGTTGGCGATTAGCGGCGCGATTGTGGGAATGCGGTTGAGAGGGATCGAGAGGATCACCGCGTCAACGTCCTCCACAGCTTGGGCTGTCGAGACCGCGCGTGCGCCCAAAGCCAGCACATCGGCCTCGATCGTCTCAGGGCCGCGAGAGTTGGCCACCTTCACGTCATGTCCGGCTGCACTGAGTTTGCGTGCCAAAGTCTTCCCGATATGGCCAGTGCCTAAGATTCCGATGTTCATTTTCTGCGTCTTATCCATGATAAATAATCCTTTTACGGAGTTGTTTGACGGGGTATTGCCAGCCCGTTCAACGTGTCGCGAAGCTCGGCAAGGTCTTCATCGGAGAGACGGCAGGCCGTCTCAATCTTTTCAGGGATCGAGCACGCTGCCTCGCGGAGTGCCTCGCCCGCTTCTGTCAGCTCGATAAGAACGCGGCGTTCGTCCTGTTGGTCGCGGGTGCGCGTCACCAACCCCGCGTTCTCAAGGCGCTTTAAGAGGGGCGTCAAGGTCCCGTTATCCATACCGAGTTCTTGCCCTACTTCCCCAACAGTGCGCGGGGTGCCCTCGTAGAGAGCCAGCATGACCAGAAACTGAGGATAGGTCAGGCCCAAAGGCTCAAGAAAGGGCCTATGAAGCCGAATGACCCGGTTCGACGCACTATAGAGGGCAAACGAAAGCTGCCTCCCCACCTGTCGCCGTTGGTTGATGTTCGAGTTGTTATCCATTTAAAAATCCAGTCAACTACTATTATATAGCGCACTACATAATAGTTCAATACCTATAATTAACTTTTTTCTGGACCAGTCTTGCACCCATTCCCATGCGTTGCACCAAGGCGAGGGTACCAAGATTGTTCCACACTGCCCACCGTTGCCAGCGCACACCGTTCCCCCTGAGGTTCGCGTTTGCGATCGCCTCGACTACCCCTGCCACTTCAATCAACAAATGACCTAACTCACAGCAGCTTGTCCGGCGTAATCGGCAGGTCCCTGATGCGTTTGCCCGTGGCATGAAAAACAGCGTTGGCGATCGCCGCCGGGATGCCCACCATGCCGAGTTCGCCCATGCCCTTGACACCAAGCGGATTGACGACTTTATCCTCCTCCTCAACGAATATCGTTTCGATCTCCAAGACATCGGCATTAACCGGCACGTGATAGTGCTGCAAATTCGGGTTCATAATCCGCCCGTAGCGGTGGTCGATTTCAGTCGCCTCTTGCAGCGCCATACCAATGCCCCAGACAACGCCGCCGATTTCCTGGCTGTGCGAGGCCTTGGGATTCATAATCTTGCCGCAAGCAGTCACTTCAATGGCGCGCGTAACGTGGACAGTCCCCACATCCGGATCGACCTTCACTTCAACGAACTGCGCGCCGTGCGCCAACGTCGCATACTTCTCGCGCTCCTCTGAGGGACGCGACTCGAATGTTTCCGTGATTGCGGTGAGACCATTACGCTTCATCACTGCGGAGATGTTGACGGAACGATCCGGGTCGCTTATTAGTCGCAGTTGCCCGTCGAGCATCTCGACATCGGAGGAGGCTGCCCCCTTGAGCGGAGAATTCGGTTCCTGGTTCGCGAGGGCGAGCAACTTCGTGCCGATCGCCAGAGCCGCCCCGCGCACCGCCGAGCCGACGCTCGCCGTCGTCCAAGAGCCCCCCTGCGACGGTGCCCGAGGGAACTTCGTGTCGCCGAGTTCAAATTTCACCTGCTCCAACTTCAGCCCCAGATACTCGGCAGCGATCATTGTCATCACCGTGTAGGTGCCAGGTCCGATGTCGCTGGTCGCACTTGCGACTTTGGCCGTGCCGTCCACCTGCAGCGTGACGAGGGCGGCAGCAGGCATCTGGAAAGCGCCCCAGACGCCGGTCGCCATTCCCCAACCCACGAGCAGGCGTCCGTCACGCATCGATCGGGGCTCGGACTTGCGATTCTTCCAACCGAATTTTTCCGCGCCCAGCCGGTAGCACTCCCGCAACGCCTTGCTCGAAAATGGCTTGCCGCTCTCGGGGTCTACTTCGGCATAGTTGATCAGCCGAAGTTCGAGCGGGTCGATCGCCAGCGCGTAGGCCAGCTCGTCCATCGCGCATTCGAGCGCGAACATACCGCTAACGGCCCCCGGTGCGCGCATCCAGGTCGGGGTGGAGAGATCCGTGTTGGTAATCTTCAGCGGCGCGTAGAGATTCTGGCACGCATAGACTTGGCGCGTGAAACCCGTGGTGTTGTCTGAGAACTCCTCGATGGTGGAGGTGTTGTGCACGGCTTCATGAATCATCGCCGAGAGCTTTCCCGATCGCTCCGCGCCGAGGGCGATCTTCTGAATCGTGTGCGGACGATAACCGTGGCCAGTAAACATTTGCGTGCGCGTATAGACAACCTTGACTGGGCGCTTGAGTTCGCGGGCTGCCATCGCTGTCAGCGCCGGATAATAGTTCGGGCGCAGCGACGATCCAAAGGCCCCGCCGACGAAGGGCGAGACTACACTCACGTTTTCCTCCGGCACGCCGAAGCTAGAAGCCAAGTGTGTGCGGACGCTATAGACCCCCTGTGTCTTGTCGAAGACCGTTAGCTTGTCGCCTTCCCAGACCGCGATCGCTGCGTGTGGCTCCATGGGGTTGTGGTGCTCGATCGGGATGCGGTACTCGGCCTCTACCTTCACTGCCGCTGCGCGCATCGCCTCTTCGGGATTACCGCGCCGCTTCGGAGGCGGCTCTTTAGTGGGGACGCGCGCGATCGAGCGCCCCGCCTCAGTGTCGGTCATGTGCTGCTGTGAGTTGTAGGAGACTTTAACGAGACGAGCGGCATAACGTGCCTGCTCGTATGTCTCGGCGACGACGAGTGCCACGGGCTGCATATTGAAGAAGATTTTGTCGGACTGGAGCGCCCGAAACGACTTGTCTTCCTCCTCGGTGGCGCGGGGCGGGGACTGCTCCGTGGAAGACTTCGGACCAAGCTTGGGTGCGTTCAGGTGCGTGAAGACGCGAATTACGCCTGCTGCGCCTTCAGCCTCGCGCGTGTCGATCGATTTAATCGTGCCCTTTGCTACAGTTCCCAGCACGATAAAACCGTAAGCGAGATTGGGAACCTGGAATTCCGCCGCGTATTTAGCCTTGCCCGTAACTTTGGCTGCGCCGTCCACGCGGCTCATTTCTTTTCCGATGTATCTTGCCATTTCGTTTCTCCTCCCTAATATCAAATCCGCCCTTCATCGTCCTGTATTCATCTCTCTTTTCTCTTCCTCTGCGTTCTCTGCGTTCTCTGCGGTTTAATCATTCCAATCCAACCGGAATTGATATAATTAGGCCGCACCGCTCGTCAACGCTTGCTGCAAAGCCAGAACAATGGCGCGTTTTCCGAGTTCGACTTTATAACCGTTATGTTCAAGCGGTTTCGCATCTTTCAGAGCCGCTTCGGCAGCAGCCTGAAAAGTTGTTTCCGTCGCAGGTTTTCCGATCAGAACTCTTTCGGCTTCGGGCGAACGCCAAGGTTTATGCGCGACGCTGCCCAAAACAACGCGTGCCTGTTTGATGGTGTTGCCGCTTGTTTCTAAAGCAGCAGCCACGGAAAGCAGTGCGAAAGCATAGGAAGCCCGATCGCGAACTTTTAGGTAATAAGACTTATTGGCGAAATTATTCTTCGGCATTTCGATCGCCACGATCAATTCCCCATGCTGAAGATTGTTATCTTTTTCAGGCGTGTTACCGGGCAAGCGATGAAAATCCTCGAGGGGGATTGTGCGTTCTTGCCCGTTCGTGCCGCGAATCCTCACTACCGCGTCCAGCGCATAAAGGGCATTCGCCATATCGCCCGGGTAAGTCGCCACGCATTGGTCGCTGTAGCCAAAAATGGCATGAATGCGATTGATCCCCTGAAGCGCTCCGCATCCGCTGCCGGGATCGCGTTTGTTGCAGGGCATAGCGATGTCGTAAAAATACTGGCAACGGGTGCGCTGCATTAAATTTCCCCCGTTAGTCGCCATATTGCGAAGCTGCGCAGAGGCACCGGCTAAAATTGCCATTGACAGAAGCGGGTAATTTTGCCGGATCAGCGGATGGTTGGCCGTGTCGGTATTTTTGGCTAAGGCGCCGATCGAAATTCCGTTCGAGGTCGATCGAATCTCCGCCAGATTCAAACCTGAGATATCAACAACTTCGCTGGGACGCTCGACGTATTCTTTCATCAAATCAATTAGATTTGTCCCGCCTGCGAGAAACTTTGCCGTTTGATTAGCGGAAACGGTGCCAACGGCGCTTGCCGCATCGGTGGCGCTGGAATATTTAAACGATTGCATCGGCTTTGCCCTCCTCGTTTAATAATGCAACGGCAATTTCTTCATCGCTGGCAAAATGCCAAGCCTGGGCTGTTTCGCGCCCGGACTGAACTTCTCTGATTGCCGCAACGATTCCCGGATACGCGCCGCAACGGCAAATGTTGCCGCTCATGCGTTCTCTGATTTCTTCATCAGAGAGTGCTACATTCTGCGTGTTCGTCCGCAAATTGTTAGTGACGTGACTCGCGTCGCCGTTTTTGGCTTCCTCCAGCAGCGCCACCGCCGAACATATCTGCCCCGGCGTGCAGTAGCCGCACTGGAAGCCGTCGTGTTTGATGAACGCCGCCTGCATCGGATGAAGATTGTCGCCGTCAGCGATCCCTTCGATGGTCGTCACTTCTTTGCCCTCGCAGCTTGCGGCAAGTGTCAGACAAGAAAGCACGCGGCGCCCGTCAACGATCACGGTACAAGCGCCGCACTGTCCTTGATCGCATCCTTTTTTAGTGCCGGTCAATCCAAGTGTTTCGCGCAGGGCATCGAGCAGCGCCGTGCGCGAATCCACTTCCAGCCGTTGGGTCGAGCCGTTGATTTTCAAAAGAACCTTAACGGCGTTTTCAACCCCAGCGGTCTGGGCGAACACCGCGTCGGGCGAAGCGGCAAGCGTGGCAAAGACCTCCTCTTTAGCCAGCAGGTGGAAGGCGAAGGTGCCAAGTGCCGCAGCCATGCTCCGCCCCAAGAATTTTCGTCGAGCAGCACCGGTAATACCGAGTTGGTCGAGCAGTGTTTCTTCGTCCGCGCTGAGCTGCGAATCGCTCTCGGTTGAACTGAAATCTTTCCGTTCTTGATTATCGTCCATGATTCTCCTTGCAAAATTCTCAAACAATCCCTGGACAAGTGTTTGTTTTTCGCGCCGACTCTTCTAACGCTCTGCACCCACCGCAGGCGCTTCTGTGCAATATTTATTTACAACCTGTCCCAATTTGCAGGTATCTCGGCGGCCACCCGTATTGAACCAATATCATCCACTCCAAGCTAAAGAGGATCGAGCCCCGGCTATATGTTCTTCCTTTCCAGTTAGCAAGGCGAATAAGGCGTATTCCACGGGATGAGCATTCCAGAGTTCTATGATGTGTTCCTTCATATAAGACCATACGATCCCACCAGCAGTTTGGTAATGATCGAGTACATCCTGGAGAACTTGCTCACCGAAGATGGCATAGAAACAGACGAAATCCTTGGCAGGATCGCTTACCGCAGCTTCTGTCCAATCGATTAGTCCCATCAAATTTCCGTCTTTGTCCACAAGCGTATGACCGGGGTGAAAGTCTCCGTGAATCAAAGCCGAATGCTGAGGCCACAAGGCATCATTGGCAATCCAGTCCTGCCAACGTGCCCAGCGTGTATCAGAAACACCAAGCAGTTCTCTGGTCTTCTCCATATTCTCTGCCATAGATTGCCGCACTCGATCGACTGTTTGAACTCGGATACTGAATTTTTTCACTACCTCAATGTGTGTTCTGTGGAGTTGTGCCAGTGTTTTTGCCACCGAAGAAATGTATACAGCAGGCGGAGACTTCGGATCGATGTACCATACATAATCGCCGATATCTGGATCTATGGTTCCGGCAGGAATTCCCTTTAATAGCGGATAGGCAACGAGTTCATCCGAAACAATTTTCCAGACGGGAACGCTCACATCGACTTGGCTTTTAACCAGTTCAAGAACTTCTCTTTCATAATACATACGCTCAAGAACATCAAGTCTTCTGGGAAATCGCAATACCCATTTGCTATTATCCTCTTTGGCAGTAGCAAACGTAGTTATGAAGTCCATTCCGGATTTGTTAATATTTAAGTTGTCTGCGTCCAAAATGAAGCCATTTTTGTCGGCGATGCTAAGTATTGTCCTGATTTGGTAGTCTTCACTAACAGATTTAGTCATTTTAAATTCGCTCCTTCACGAGCATTGGCTAACATCTATATCAGGCGTTCACCTCTAATTAGCCCAACGTAACATCAATATATAGCCGCACTACACCAAAGGGCTAGAATGTGAAATCAAGGGCGACATTATTGGATTCTACGTTGTTAGAATGACGACCCTGGCGCACTGTACTGCTCGTCGCTGACCTGTTCCATCCAGTCGGTACTCTTGCCGTCGAGCTGTTCCACGATCGCGATATGCGTCATCGCAGTGTTTGGCGAGGCTCCGTGCCAGTGTTTCTGACCGGGCGGAATCCGAACGACATCTCCTGGTCGGATCTCCTCGATCGGGCCACCCCAGCGCTGCACCCGCCCGACACCTGCTGTCACGATCAATATCTGACCGAGCGGATGGGTGTGCCATGCCGATCGAGCACCAGGCTCAAACGTAAAGTTGGCGCCAAACGTGTTTGCTGGAGCGATCGCCTCGAACAGAGGATCGACCCGCACCGAACCTGTGAAGTTTTCGGCTGGCCCCTTCCGCGAGGGCACAGAGCCGCTTCGCGTGATGTTGATTGTCTGCGAATCTTGTATTGGCGCGGTCTGGGGAACACCGGACCCCTCGGCGGTTCCTGCCGGATTTGCTTGGGCCGAGGCCGAAGCGAGCAGAGAAAGCGATAGGACCGTTGCGGTGAGCAGTTTCATCGTTTGAATTCCTTTGGCTACCCCCAATTGTAGAGATAGAGCACGCGATCGCCTGCTCTATCAATAGGGATGAATTTTTTAAGAAGCAAGGTTCGCCTTGATGCCCTTTTGGTTGTCAGTAGGCGAATCTCTTGCCCAATCAAAACTGAGTTTACTCTTGTATAAAAATCCAGAATGCTTATAAGAAGCCGAAATGGTTTTTCATTGCTTTGGCTTCATTTTAAGAATCCTCAACGGCAAGCAATAGAACGATCGTCTAAGATTGTTGTACAATCCTGCAAACTTAGAAATGAACGCTGCCAAACCGAGTGAAAAGCCCGATATGGAGTTAATGAACGACCAGCAGGCAAAGCGCTTTGCAGACAGAGCGCAAGCCCACAGAGACGAACTAACTGAGCGGATTGCAGGGGCGATCCGTCATGATGGGATGATTGAGCCGCTGAAAGGATTGTACTTCAACCGCTCCTCCTCACCTTCGGAATGCGTTCATAGTGTCTCTATCCCTGCCTTTTGTGCGATCGCTCAGGGCAGCAAAGAAGTGCTTCTGGGCTGCGATCGCTATCAGTACGACCCGATGAATTATTTGCTGGCTACGATCGAAATGCCGATTGCCAGCCAAATTCTTGAAGCGTCTAAGGCGCAACCGTACCTTAGCCTTCGCCTCGATCTCGACCCCACACTTGTCGGTTCAGTCATGGTTGAGGCGGGCGAGCCCTCACCGCAAAGGGGTGCTGATGTGAAAGCGATTGACGTAAGTCCGTTGGATGCAAATCTTTTGGACGCTGTGGTGCGGCTCGTCAGGCTTCTAGATTCCCCTGCTGAAGCTAATGTTCTCGCACCATTGATTAAGCGGGAAATCATTTACCGACTCCTGATGGGAGAGCAAGGTGGTCGGCTGCGTCATATTGCTGTTCTGGGTGGCTCTACCCACCAAATTGCTAGAGCAGTCGATCGACTTCGTAAAGACTTTAACCAGCCGCTTCGGATTGAAAGCATCGCACGAGAGCTGGGAATGAGTGTATCGAGCTTCCACCATCACTTCAAGTCTGTCACTGCCATGAGTCCTTTGCAGTTCCAGAAGCAACTGCGGCTGCAGGAAGCTCGCCGTCTGATGCTGGGCCAAAACCTTGACGCTACCAGTGCAGCCTACCGTGTGGGTTATGACGATTCCTCGCACTTCAACCGAGAGTACAAGCGGCTCTTTGGTATACCACCGATGCGCGATGTGGAGCGGCTGCGAGAAGCTGCTAGGGAGATTGCGAGTTCAACATAGTCCAGACTTCAATATTATTGAGAAGGTAACTGAATTGAGCAAAGCTGATGAATAAAGTAACAGAACAAAGTGTAGTCATTCCCAAGGATTTTCTCAAGGGAGTTGAAGAGGTAGAAATTCGCAAGGAAAATAATATTATTTTTGTGAGCGTAACTAATCAGACATATCCAATTTTTGAGATAGGATGAACCCGGTAAACTGCGGGGTAGCGTGCTTTATTGCTGAAGTGTTAAGAGATGTTGAAGAGTAATCCAGTAAAGCAGTATAGAGTGAGATACTACGGGAAAATAATAACTGAGGGTAAACATCTCCCATATAAATGAGCGCATGGCTCATCTATATGGAATGACGGCTGAGTAAATGAAAATTTTTATAGAAGATTAAATGCTATGGAAAGTTTTGAAAAAAATGGAATATGGTTTCTTCCCGAAAGTCCAGATAGACAAATAACTGGTACATTAGTATTTTCACCCGATCAGCAACCCAGACTCAATTTAGTTGGAGAATTGAGAGAACTTGATCTCCAAGAAAAATTAGAAAGCGATATTAAATATCCTCTTGTACATGGTTATCTAATAGGTGATTCCGGCACTTTTGAAGAAGTAACGCTTTGTAATTCTTACCTAAAAAATGAATTTAAAACAGGATATCCCACCAGTGAATTATATCCTGAATTTATATTAAAAGGTTATCATTTTTCATCTTTAGATGAAATCGAATTTCAACACATAATTGTTCAATACGATTACTTAGAAAAATGGGTTAATTTACCCAATCTTGAAATTGATTGTATTCCGCATCATGACCAAGCAAATACTTACAAAGAAATCATTTTTAACCAAAAAGTTAATGAACCAATTGAGATAGGCAAAATAAATGATTGCTCTATTACTATTATTGATCTACCTTTTTTAAACCCACAATATGTTCAGTCAATAAATCTATTGGCAACTTTGGGACGGAAATGGGATAGAAGTGAAATTTTAATAAAAGAACAAAAAAAGATTCTAATTAAACCTGACAGCCCTAACAAATTAAATTATTTTTTAGAGGTTGTTGATTTAATACAGGAATTTTTAACTTTTAGTTGCGGACAAATTATTCTACCATTTAAGATTGAAACAACCATTATTGCTAATAATCAAGAATTTGAAAATCAGCTTTTTAATGGAGATTGGAGGGTAATTCAAACTGAAAGACAAAGGGCGTTTCAGATTAATATTTTCTATAAAGTTACTTCTCCTTTGATTAATAAAGTATCTTTTAATGCTAGTTTAATCCTGTTCAAATTTACAGACATTAGAGAAAGCTCAGCAAAAGTTTTAAACAATTGGCAAAATATTAGAGAAAAAATATCATCAATTATTGAAATCTACTTGGGGTTATACTATATTCCTGTTCGCTATAAGAATGATTTATTTTTGGCTCTAGCTCAAGCAATTGAAGGGTTTCATAGAATTTATTGTGAAGGAGATTATTGTGATAATGACACATTCAAAAAAATTGAAGAAAAGCTAAAAGAGACATTTTCTTCAGAACTACAAAAATATGATATTCATGAAGCTTATTATGACTCTTTACTAAGAAAAACAGAATATTGGAATGAATACTCTTTAAAAGAAAGGTTAGAAGATTTTTTGGATGATGGAAGTATATTATGGAAAATATATTTTTTAAAATTGACACTAGAATCAATGTCATGTAGTTTATTGCGTTATGCTAGTTTATTGCGTTATGCTTATTTTCACTTAATATACTATTCTGAGAATAATTTTTATAGTTGCTTACCTGATAATTTTTTTATATCAAATGAGGACAAAGAAAATTTCATCAAACAAGTTAGAGACACAAGAGGTTTTTTAACTCATCCTAGTTCTGATTCAAACTCGAATAAAAAAAGTAAACATATAGTATCTGGTAATGAATTAGAAAATTTAATACATAAGCTCAAAATCATTCTGGAAATTTGTTTACTAAAATCACTAGGTCTTGATTCATCAAAGATTAAAGCGTGGACTCGTTCACGCCATCTCCTCTGATAAATCACCCATATTTAACCAAGGTGGGCAAATAATGCCCACCTAATTCCTACTTCTCTACCGTGAAATACTCATTCTTAGCATACACGCTAATAATGCAGTCGCCGACTTCAAAAAACATCCCCTCTTGCTCATCTTTAGAAAATTGCAAGTTGCCGTATTTAGAATTAATTTCCTCAGCAGTCGCCGCTTTTGCCTCCATTTCATCTGGGATAAGTCCGGTAGAACCGATATAGAAAACCAGCGGTGAAACTTTTTCCCTGTACACTTTTTCGGCATAAGCTTCGAGTCGCTCATTCGCATTAGCTAAAGCAGCGACAAACTCCTCTCGCTTGACATCTTCTCCCTGCCATTTCGCTTGCAAAAGGCGCAGCAAACTATCTGCACCCACTTTGGCTAAAGTAGCGCTAACAATTCCGTTATCCTCCAACCCCAAAAACTCATCGAAAATCAGTCTCATCAAGTCGTCAACTTTAGTAACTTTTGTTCGGGATGACAGCGTTTTGTATGCGAATACAACAGGCTCATCTAACGTGATGTCAAATGTCGGTTTTGCTAGCTTTTCGCCCGTATTTTTGTGGTAAACTTCATAAAGGCGATCGAGAAATTTGTTGGCCGAGTGCAATTTGCCGAAGTTGAGGATGTTTTTGCTGCCGATGTCGATTTTGTAGCTGACTCGCGAATCTACTGAACCGTTGGCGATCGCACTTTTTAAATCTGTGTATTCAGTCGTTGTCGGAAAGTTGATGTAAAGGCTTTTTGACAGATAATGCTGTTTCAATTCTTCCAATTGTTCCGCAGTGTAAGCCTCGGATTCCTCCTTCAAATGAGCCGAGAGAATGCTAGAGAGAATTTTGATTTCTGCGAGTTCCTCAAACACTCCGTCAAGGCTGCCGTAACGTCCGTCAAAAGGCACTAGGGGCAAAGTCTCTAACTTAATATCGTACTCGGAACGGAAGTCAAATTCTTGCACGGGCGAACCGTCTTTTTCAAGAACACCGCATTTTTTGAGCAAATCAAACACTGGTTTGCTGCTGATTTTGGTTCGCAGCGACTTAATATTAACTTCGCCGTCGCTGACAATGGTATAATTGTTGAAAGTATTGAGGTCTGTAACTAGAATTCCCGCCACTTCTGCGATTAAACTTTCATCTTCAACTTTTACCAGCTTAGCTTTGCGGGTAATCAGCATATTGATGGTAGCGGTATTTTGATTGATGGCAAATGAACCCATTTGCACGTATTCGCCACCATCTAAGAATTCAGTTTTCAGCCAAGGCTTGACAAGGTTGCCGTTTTCGTCTCGTTTTCCCTCAATTCGCTTCAAACCTTTCCGCTGATAATTTTCTTGCAAGTGTTTCAAATTGATGATGATGCTGTTGCTATTTTCCTCCAATATCTCGATCAACTCCAGCAGGGAAATTTTCTCGCTGACTTTTACCCGATCGCCAATTTCATGATTTTTCAACACCTCAGGCGCAAAAACAGCCTGTTCCAAATCTTCCGTAAACTCTGCTATTTGGGCATTTGTCAAAGCTTTCGCGTGTTTTTCCGTCAAAGTAGCGTCGAAGGTACTCGCCAGCGCATACTTAGCCCTATTTAAATTGCCGTCAGCGAGGTTAGCTTTCGCAAAAGCGAACACCGACTCATCAGTTTGAGCAACGGGAACATCTAGTTTCTCATACTCATCTTTGGCGACTTTCTGATATTTGTAAAACAGTCCCCGATCCTCTGCTTTCAGCCCGCAGATTTTCAGAGTGCTCGATGAACCGTTGATTTTCTTGCCGCTTTTGGAAACAAAAACTTGATAATCATACTCCTTAATTAACGGTTCTTCCAGCGCAGGTGCAACCGAACTGCCTAACAGTTTTGTGCTGTCGTAAAGAGCATTATAAACCGTTTTGACTTCGCCAGCGCGGATGCAATTTCCCGATAATGTGTTGGCGATTTTCGATAGAAGCTTGAAGTCAGCAGAGGCATAGGATATCGTGTTGGCAAACACATCCATGTCTTTTAGTTCTTCGCAAATTTCCCCTAGTTTTGCAGCCTCCGAATTGGCACTTGGGTCATTTGCATAGCCGTCTGTGTGCAAATTGATCGCTGTCATTTCTCCCGCTTTAACCAGAGATTTAGCGAGTTGCATCGACTGGGATATGCAGGTACAGCCAGCCGTGTGGATTTTTTGAATTTCTTTGATGTATAGAGAGTCAAACTTCAGCACTTCTTGAATGGGAATTCGCTGGAAGTGACAAATTACGTCCCCCTTGTCAGCATAGGAAATCAGGCTGACTATTAGCTGGTAATTGTTGTATTCGTCTAAGGTCAAAAGCTTGATTAGGGTTTCTTTCAGCGGTTCTAAGTCATAATACATTGAGCCGGAACGGTCGATGATGATGATGCTGTGAGCGACGGATTTTTCTGGGATATCACTGGGCTTTCTTTCTAAATTAATGCGATCGACTAGATAGAATGCCTTTGCGTTTCCGGCAAAATTGTAGAGGGTAAACTTGGTGCGAGTATTGGAGGCTGCTTGGCTGCTGGAACGTTTGACTTGAGATGATTGTTTTGCTTGCCGTGCCATAGTTTTAACCTATGTTGATTTATTCCTCAACATAATTATGACACGCGTTTCTGGGGATGTCAAGGCCTGTGTGGAAAATTATCTGCGAAGCTGAATAAGCATTAATATTTAGCGCTGCGGTGCCAGGAAAAAGTGCGGCGGTAGGGTAAAGGTGGGCTGTTTTGGCAAAAGTAATGGATCTGCGTAAGTCGTTTAGTAAATATTTAGTCAATCATGCTTTATTTAGAAAATCCGCTGCTCAAACTTTATATAAATCTGATCGGATGGGTGGCGTTGGGATTTTTTCTCGGCCGCCTACTACCGAGAAGCTATTCTACATATTTAGCCAAGTTTCTTTTCTTCTTTGGCACGCCATTGAGCATTGTTGCTTTTATCCGCAGCGCCAATTTGTCGGGCGCTATTTGGATGGCGCCGCTGATAGCTTGGGCGGCAATTCTAGCAGGTGGAGGACTCGCTGGGATTTTGATAATTTTCGGTGTCGGCGAGGAACGTTTCCAGACTCTTAATCCGATCGCCCAAAATAGCCCGGAACACACCAGCGCTTGGAGTTTGCCCACTCAAGGCAGCTTCTTATTGGCAACGATGGTGGGTAATACGGGTTTTTTAGGCATTCCCGTCACCTTGTCCTTATTAGGGTCGGAACACTTTGCCTGGGCGTTGTTTTACGACTTGCTAGGCACTACGATGGGAATCAATATACTGGGAGTTGCTATTGCTTCTCACTGCGGTAAAAGCGATCGCCCTCAGAGTTGGTTAGGTCCGGTGCGGGCAATTTTTATGAATCCGGCACTGTGGGCTTTTGGTATAGGGTTTGTCTCGCGCAGCTTGCCGCTGTCGGCACAAATCACAGAATTGTTAACAACAGGCGCTTGGACTGTAATTACTTTAGCTTTAATTACGATCGGGATGCAGTTGAGCAAGTTGAATTCCTTACACAACCTCAAACAAGTTTTGGCTTGTCTGACGATTAAAATGCTGTTAGTTCCCTTGGTAATTGGCACGGGATTAACGTTTTTTGGGATCGCGGGTGCGCCGCGACTTGTGCTAGTGCTGCAAATGGCAATGCCTCCTGCTTTTGGTACTACATTGCTGGCCGAAGCTTTTAATCTAGATCGCGAATTAGCTGTAAGTGCGATCGGCCTCGGCTGCGTTAGTTTATTATTCACTATTCCTATATGGATGAGGCTATTTAATTATTAATAAAAATAATAATTGCTCATTTTAAAACGCTCCTTACTTCAGTGATCCCCATCACAAACATTGAGCGATATATGTCATCTTGATTTAAAATAACAATCACGGGACTTGGAAACTGTATTGGCTTCTGCTAATGTGGAAATAGCCCGCTGAGGACGGGAAGAATAAAAGTATGGCAAGTATAAATTTTTCCTTGACAGGTTATCAAATTCTCGATCGCATTTACTCAGGAACTCGCACCCTAGTTTATCGAGCTTTCCGCACTGGCGACAAACAGCCCGTAGCCATCAAAGTCTTGCGGAACGAGTATCCCAGCTTCAGCGAACTGGTGCAATTTCGCAATCAGTACACGATCGCCAAAAACCTCAACTTGCCCGGAATCATCGAAACCTACAGCTTGGAAACCTACCACAACAGCTATGCGCTGGTAATGGAAGACTTTGGGGGAATTTCTGTCAATGAATGGATGGAACAAGGGGAAACGGCCCCGACTCTGAGCGAGTTTTTGCAAGTAGCGATCGACCTGAGCAATACATTAGATATACTCTACCGCCACCGGATAATTCACAAAGACATTAAACCAGCCAATATTTTAATTAATCCGCAAACAAAACAAGTCAAACTCATTGACTTTAGTATTGCATCTTTGCTGCCAAGGGAAACTCAAACCCTGATGAATCCTAACGTGCTGGAAGGGACACTCGGCTATTTGTCTCCCGAACAAACGGGAAGGATGAATCGGGGGATTGACTACCGGACAGACTTTTACTCTTTGGGCGTGACTTTTTACGGATTGCTGGCGGGACAATTGCCGTTTCAATCCAACGATGCGATGGAATTGGTACACTGTCATATTGCCAAGCAACCGCCATCACTGCATGAAATCAATCCCGCAATCCCGCCCGTCCTCTCGGAGATTGTCAGCAAATTAATGGCAAAGAATGCCGAAGACCGCTATCAGAGTGCGTTGGGACTGAAATTCGATTTAGAATTTTGTTTGAAGCAACTTGAAGAAAACGGTAGGATAGAGAGTTTTACGATCGCGCAGAGGGATGTGGGCGATCGCTTCCTCATACCCGAAAAACTCTACGGCCGCGAAACCGAAGTTGCCCAATTACTGGCAGCATTCGATCGAGTAGCAGGTTTTTCCCAGCAGCCATCAGAACAGGGTGGAGGCTGTGAGTTAATGTTAGTCGCGGGTTTTTCTGGGATTGGGAAAACTGCAATTGTCAATGAAGTTCACAAACCAATTGCCCGCCAGCGCGGCTATTTCATCAAAGGCAAATTCGACCAATTTAACCGCAACATTCCTTTCTCAGCTTTTGTCCAAGCATTTCGAGATTTAATGGGACAATTGTTGAGCGCCAGTGACCAGCAGTTGAAAAACTGGCAAACTCAAATATTGCAAGCAGTGGGCGATAACGGACAAGTCATTATTGAAGTAATTCCCGAACTAGAAAAAATTATTGGGCCACAACCGCCCGCACTAGAATTATCAGGAACTGCGGCCCAAAATCGGTTTGATTTGCTGTTTCAAAACTTTATTCACGTGTTCACAAAACCAGAACATCCCCTGGTGATGTTTTTGGATGACTTGCAGTGGGCTGATTCCGCCTCGCTGCGGTTAATGCAACTGCTGGTTGCCGAGTCAGCAACCGGCTATTTATTAGTTATTGGTGCCTACCGAGATAATGAAGTGTTTGCAGCACATCCGTTGATGCTGACACTGGATGCAGCGGTCAAAGCTGGGGCGACGGTGAATACTCTGACGCTGGAACCGTTGAGTTCCGAAAGTCTAAATCATTTGGTTGCTGATACGCTCAATTGCGATCCATCTTGGGCAAGACCTTTGGCTGATTTGGCGGCACAAAAAACCCAAGGAAATCCCTTTTTTGCAACGCAGTTTCTCAAAGCACTGCATCAGGATGGGCTGATTGAGTTTGACCGGGTTGCTGGTTATTGGCAGTGCGATATTGTGCGAGTTCGGGAGGCAGCGCTGACGGATGATGTGGTCGAGTTTATGGCGTTGCAGTTGCAAAAATTGCCGCCAGGGACTCAGAATGTGTTGAAGTTGGCTGCTTGTGTGGGGAATCAGTTTGATTTGGGGACTTTGGCAGTTGTCTCCCAGCAATTGGAAACGGAAACGGCGGCGGATTTGTGGAAGGCTTTGCAAGAGGGGTTAATTTTGCCTGAAAGTGAAGTCTACAAGTTTTATATGGGGCGAGAAAGACGGGAGGAGGCCGAAAATTCGGAGGTGGTGAAGGGAGCATCCCGGTTTTGTAAATATCCGAATAAGCGTAAAATAGTTAAAATCAATAAAAGCGTCAAAAAAAGTCGAAAACAAGAGCCATGACCCCTGAAGAACTAGAGCGGTTGCAATCCTGTACGGCAGAAATTGCTAAAATTTTGTATAACAATACACCCCCAAGTGAACTGACCAGTCTGGAAAATATTGAAAAGCATCTCAGGCAACAATGGCTGGAAAAAGTGGGCCCACAAATCGGTTTTTTTTTATCAAACAAGCAACGGGAACAGAACAAGGACGACCCCGCACAGTAAAAAGCTGTATTGGTGAACTAATAATTACTGAAAAACAGGCCGAAAAATTAGATATCAAGAAATCTACTCGATTATCTCCATTATTTGAAAAATGCTGTCTCCGTCAAATAGCTAATCTTTCCTACGAAA
>NZ_JAUBPO010000102.1:0-26713 GCF_036700785.1 Microcoleus sp. S28C3
TCTTCAGAGTAACCTTTATGAGGTTGATAGCAATTTATAAATTGTCTACCGCAACCGACACAAATATAATTCTGTTTACCTTTTTTATGACCATTTTTATTAACATGAGTTGACTGACATTCAGGACATTGCATAAGCTCTGCGTTTTGTGAGGTGTCATTTTTGGGCGCTCGCACTCTCAATTCATCATACCCTAATTCAGCAACGCCTGTTTTTCTATGGGAACTTGCTTTTCTAGAGCCTCTGCGACTATGGGTATAACTGTTGAACGAGCTTTTCTGGTAGTCGCTTACGAGCTTTACTGTATGCCCCGGTATCAGAAGAAGGAGGCTTGACTCCGGCCGCCCTGGGCCACGTACTCATCCGCTTCACGGCTTGACTCAAACTTTTGTCGGGATCGAGTACCTGGGATATCATCGCCCACAAGGTGACTATCGGTGTGTAGATGCTTTGGTAGTAGGTGATCTTCTCATTCGCTAGAAGCTCCTGGACTAACGAATCTGGCAACAGCTTCTCCCAAGGTGAGGCAACGCTCTGCAAAAATTGTTGTTTGAGAATGCACGCACGATTTGGCATAATGGAGAGAGATATTTTGGTTTGTAAGGCAATTATCTATATATATCTTGCCTTACAGATTTTTTTGGGCTCACTTTTTCAGTGCCATTGGAGTAAAGCCCTCACTACTTGCCCGATCGCGGTTATTTTACCGCACTGCTAGATATGAGAGGTTTTTTACAATAAAATAGTGCGATCTAGAACAGGCTTATTTGAGCCTTTCTCGATCGCACTTCCAGATACATTCAGTCAACCGCAGTCGAGAGACAGCAGCAATTAGCCGCCATTTTCGACTAATTAGTAGTCTGAGCTTCCACCAATCTTTGCTTGAGCTCTTCCAGAGCGCTCGCCCAGCGCGGATCTGGCTGCACCGAGCCGGAATCGGCGTTCGGCACCGCTGCTGCTGACTGATTGCGACGCGACTTGTTGTTGTCACCCCGACGGCGATTGCTTTTACTAGGGCCTCCTCCACCTTGGGCAGGGGCAGCATCCCGCTGCTGTGGCACAGGCACAGGCACAGGCTGCGACGCCGACACCAACTGCGGTGACTGCGGCGACGACTGCTGCTGATCTTCTTCGCCTTTCTCAGATTTACCCTTAGAGCGGGGCAGTGCCTTCTCTATTTTCAGCGGGTTTTCTTTGAACATCAAGCCGTTGTATTTCTCAATAACTTGGTCGGCTTGTTCGTCGGTTAGCACCGTCACAAAACCGAATCCTCTGCATTTTCCAGTTTTGCGGTCTGTAATTACCTTTGTGGTAACAGATTCGCCCTCCGGTGCAAAAACTTCTTGCAATTCTTGGCGATCGAGTTCCTTCGGTAGATTGCCAACATAAAGACGAATAGACATGAAAAATTCCTCCAGACTTGGATTTTAATTAATTTGCTCGAACAGAATTCCCTGAAGTCAACTGAATATTGACTTCAGGGAAACACCACATAACCGGAGAATTTGCACATTCCTCCCACCAACCTTGACAGATCCCCCCACCTTTTAGAACAAAAAGATGATTTACTCTGATAAGGCAGGAAATTAACCGCCGATGCAGAGAGCTTTTAAATCTCAGGTTGTTGTGTAAACTTTTAGTCATCACTCAAATGTTGAGGCTATTGGCTATTCTGTATTACTTGCTTCCGGTTTTGATTCAGAATGTTTATAGCCAGGGCCGTGTAGAAATTTATGTCCAAGGATGTGTCAATTGCCAGCGATCGGAATGCCAGTATTCAGTTTAATACAGTGATGGATAAAATAGCTAACATTTTTTCAGCCAGTAATCTTACCTCGTTCCTAATCTCGCTCCTAATGCTGAGAACTACTCACTTACCCGCTATCCCTTAAATCAGGCCCGGCAGAGTCCGAGCATTCTTTAAAGGTATCACAGCCTTGGTAACAGAGCTAGTTATTTAGGAAGATTTCAGTCTGAATTTAACGGAAACCACATCTGAATCACTTTTGAGAATTCATCCCGCACAGCAAAAATAGCTGTCGAAAAAAAACAGCCGACAAGCGGCTGGCTGTACTTGCTGTGTTGGGATGTTGACAATTTTTACGCAATGCCTTAATAGGTTTTAGCCAACTGAAGTTATTGCGCTATTTGGTTCAATCCTGTTTGTGTAAACTAATGTAACAGATTGCTGGGAAAAAAGCAACTTTTCTTTACAAATGAACGAGGAACAAGAGTGTAGGGTGTCCGCCGCGCACCGAGAACATCGGGTAGACTGCGCCACCAGCACCGAGAACATCGCCCATCCGCTGTTTAACTCAAAACCGATCGAGGATGTGCGTTGTTGGCGACTCGCGCAGCAATCCGATCGCTATTCCTCACCTTGGGCCCTGGATAATGATGTATGCGCCCCAAAAAGCAGCAGCAAAAGCCAAAATCGCAGACCAAATCGGATGTCCGCTGTCACTAACTTTCCCTCCTTGACTGCGGAGACTTTCGAGGTCGATCGCCACAGTAGCACCCCGGCGCAGCCAACCAGTCGCCACAACAGATTTTCCGATCAAATCGCTGGGGCGAGTCGCTTTCGGCCATAAAGAGCCAATGTAGCCAAACCTCGAAACATAATGCAACCTCACCAAACCCGTCTCCGTCTGCAAAATCAAATCTTGTCCCAGCCAATTATCTATACCCGATCGACCCAAAAGTTGGCCTTCCAGCCGCACCGGTTCAGCATCCAGTGGCAAACTCTCGGGATTTGACAAAATTTCCGGCAAACTCGGCGAAGCGGTTTCTCGCGGTGTAATGTCCGGGAAGAAATAATTGATCCGCATCAAAGTACCGATGCTAAATCCGATCGGCAAACAGCCCCAAATAATCGATCGATCGCCCCAAAGCCAATCCAACTGCCAGATACTCGTCCTCGAAAAAATCCCTCCAATCAGCCAAAGCACCCCGACTATCGCCAAACTCATTGGAATTCCAAAAAACGGCGCACCCTGTAAAAATAGTTTTGAGTCTTTAAATTCGACTATTGACTTAAACAGAGACAATTTTCCTTTCCTGGGTTGTTCTGGCACTCCCGCGTTTGCCAAATCTAACTCTGTCTCTAGCTTCCAGAATTGAGCATAGAGGGCCAACAACTTCAAACGCTCTCCCAGCAAAGGATGCGCGCTGTTAACCGTCAACCAGTTGCGCTCGCGATTGCTGACATCCCACAGCAAAATCTGTTCCAGCGGCGCGTGTAATGCAGCAGAACCAAGGTTTACAGCTTGTCCAACGCCTACAGGTAACAATAGATCGAAACTTTCTAGGAAAAAGCTAGTTTGTTTTTGCTGTTCGATATTACCAGCAATGCCGATCGCAATTTTACCGAGTGCCCGCGTCAAACCGTTAGGATTGCCCGTAATTTCCGCAGCAGTTCGATCGCTAAAATACACTCTGCGGCGCGACACCCACAACATCGGCCAGCGCAACAACTTATAAATCCCGTAACTAATAGCAGAAATTGCAGCGGCCACAAATTTGACAGCAGAGCGCAAAAACTCGATCGTCATTAAATCGCACAACCGCTCTTGCCAGTGCGCCACCTGCCAATAAATCAAGTAAGGAATCTGAATCACCAGCAGCGCCAGCGACATCGGCGCAAAATCCCAGTGAGAAATATGGCCCAACTCCCGCGCGAAAATAGTAGCAATTTCATCATCGGTCAACTGTTCCAACAGCCCCCGACTCACAGCAATCCGAGCAAAACGGGGCAAACAGCCGTAACTGAAAGCTACAGGAACATTCAGCGGCAAGAGTTTCAATACCGGCACCGGCATATTTTGCTTCGTACAATAACTTCGCAGTACCCGACTAGCTTCCTTGCTGTGCTTCGATAAAACTGACCCGCGCAGGGTTTCGATGCCGCAAAACAGTTTCAGCAGCGCGTCTGTCAGCCAGGGAGACGAGGCCAAAAGCAATCCAAAAACCATCTGAACAAAGGGAGTTGGATCGCGGTAAAAAAGCTGAATCGGCGCGAAAATAGGCAGTCTAGTGAATATGTAAAGCTGAACCAACAGAGAATTAGTGTTTGTCAGCAGGAATTGCAGGACAAACCGGGCTAGAAAAAATAGGGCGATCGCACTTGCAACGGCTTGCACCCGAAACTCCAGCAACTTCAGCGGTTTGAGGGGGCGCGGGCTTTTGGCGCGCCCTGCTTGGCGCCAAGTGAGTTGGTAAGTATCTGCGCTGGCGACTCCGGAGATATCTGTTGGGGAACCGGAACTATTTTCGCCGCTAATTTCTGTATCGGGTGCGGTTTCTGTCGAGTTTTCCGGTTCAGAAGTCTGGCTTGTGGGGGGTGGAGGTGGCGGGGAAATCGGTTGCGATTTGGCGTTTCCAGGCGCGGCAGTCGGCTCTAAAGGTAAAAATCCTGTTTTTTTATCTACGGTCGGTCGATCGCCCTCAATCGATTTTTTCGGCGATTTTTTTCCTGCGTCAAAGGCGACAAAGCCTGTTTCGGGGGGAGTTTCTGCGGATTTTGGTTTATTTGCCGGTGGTTTTGGGGGGGGAGGGGGGGTTAATTCTGTTAAAGCGCGATCGGCCCAAGTTTTGACTTGAGAGTTGGGACTTTTGGCGAGGGAAGAGCACAGGGCGATCGCCTTTTTCACGTTACCGGTTGCTTTGTATGCAGCCACCAAACCCATCTGCGCGCGGATTCCCGACGGCTGATTGGCGGCGGTTTGGGTAACGGATTCTAAAAGGGCGATCGCGGTAGGGTAATCCTGCTGTTTCAAAGCTGCCAGCCCAGCATCTAGAGACTGTTTTGCAGATGAATCCGCCGGATTTGGATTAATGGGAGGTGCCATGACTGTGCTTTCGCTAGCGTCCTTTCTAAGATAGCTTTGCTGGTCGATCGATTACGGTTTTAACACAGCTCTATTTCTCTGTCACCAGTTGTTGCAGTTTCTTCGGCGGTTGAAACCGCTTATAGTCAAACTTTCGGCCATTCCAAGCGGACGATCGTTGCGATCGGGCAGGAGTTTAAACTCCTGCCTCAAAGCTAAAGTCTTCGCTATGAAGACTGAAGATTTATGCTAAATCCGGGTTAAATACTTCCTCGATCTCTTAGTCTATTAGAGAGAAACTAAAGTTTGTGGACACGAGATTTCAATCACCGAGTCCATCTAATTTTAGCTTATAATTAAATTAACACCTCACCCGTACATTTATGCCAATTGACGACGAAGATTTTGAAAGCGAATCTATTAGCGGCGATCGCAAACTCCAACTCTTCACCGACAGACACGAATTTACCCGCCGATTTGCCTTTTATTTAAACGAAGACCCGCCTCCGGAACAAATTTTGTATTTTTTCGGGGCTGGAGGCAACGGCAAGTCCTTGCTGCTCAAACACTTGGAGTTTCACTGCTGTAAAAGATTTGCACCGAATGTGTGGCAACAATGGCGCGAACTCCCAGAATCGCAAGTCGCCGAAGTTGCTAATTCCGTCCGCTATGCAGCAGCTAAAACCTACACTCCCATCCCCGCAGTCAGACACGATTTCGGATTGATACCTATTAAAGAAGATAAACCGCAAGATAGATTTTACGGCTTGCTGATGCTGCGCCGAAATCTGGCAGCAGCCACTAAGAAATATAAATTTAAATTTCCAAATTATGACTTTGCTTGCTTTTGGTATTTGCTGAACAAAGGCGAATCACAGGCAACTCTCAACCAACTTTTCCCCGATGATGTGGCGGAATTGGTGGTACCTATAATTGAAACTTTTGCCGATTTTCCGGTGGTGGCGCAAGCTGTAGCGGTGCTCAAAGGGATAGATAAATTGGGCGGGATTAAGCGGGCGATGAAATTAATTCAAAATCGCTTGGGCGTCAGCGATGAAAAGGCGGAGGAAATTCGCCGTCTAGATATTGATACTGAGTTAACCGACTATTTGCCGAAATTGTTTGCTGGGGATTTGAATGCGACAATGGCTGGCAAAAATAAACCCGATCGCCTCGTGATGCTGTTCGATACTCACGAGAAAATGTGGGATGAAAAACGCAATTCTCAAGGCGCAACTTTTTGGTATCAAGATGAGTGGTTTCGGCGGTTGTTGAGGGCATTGGATTACAAATTGGGGATTGTAGTTGTTGTGGCGGGGCGAGAGTGTCCGGTGACGCAATTGCGGTGGCCGAATGCGTCAAGGTTTCCGATTCCCGCAGATTATATAGATGCACAATTGGTGTGGCATTTGTCGCCGGATGATGCGAGGGATTACTTGCACAAAGTGAAGATTGACAAGGCAGATTTGGCAGATGCTGTAATTAAATATGCCAGCGTCAATCCCGCTGATAATTGGGAGAATTTGCAGGTACATCCGTTTTATTTGGGTTTGTGCGCGGATGCGGTGCTGGCAGAAAGAAGGCGGGGAATTGAGTTGATGTCGTCGGATTTTGCGCGGATTCCGAAGTTGGAAAACAAGACTGCCGAATTAACAGATCGGTTGCTGAGCTATGTCGATCGAGAAGTGCGATCGGCCGTGCATTCGCTGAGTGCTTGCCACGCTTTTGATGAGGATTTGTACGTGAAATTGGGAGCTGGTTGCCACTTCCAGGCAAGCAGTGCAAATTTTGAGATGTTGACGGGTTTTTCCTTTGTGTGGAAATCGCAGAAGCGGGGGGATAACTGGTATCGGATTCACGATTTATTGCGGCGTTTGGATGCCGATCGGGATAATCAGAAAACTCGCAGGGCTCATGAGGTTTTAGAGGGGCATTATCGAGAAGTGGGGAATGCGGCGGAGGCAATTTTTCATGCTAATCGCTTGGATTGGCAGCGGGGTGTAGAAGAATGGAAAGAGGTGTTTGATGAAGCTTTGAGAAAGAGTCGCTATAAGGAATGCGAGGCGCTGCTGGAAGTTAGAGATGAGTTGTGGATTAAAACTGATTATTGGCTTGGTAGAGTTTCGCGATCGGAGGGAAATTACTATGCTTGGTTGGCTCGATATGTAGAGGCAAGACAGGAATATTTAGAGGCAGTTGCAGCCTATAATTCTGCTTTACTTATTGCACCGGATGATATCAATGCTCTCAACAACAAAGGGAATGCGCTGCAAAGTCTGGGTGATTTGCAAGCAAAGCTAAGTGAATTTGAGGCTGCAAAACAGTCTTACTTTGAGGCGATCGCTGCCTATAATTCTGCTTTACTTATTGTACCAGATGATATCGACGTTTTCAAGAACAAAGGGATTGCGCTGAAATGTCTGGGTAAGTTACAGGCAAAGCTAAGTGAATTTGAGGCTGCAAAACTTTCTTACTCAGATGCAATCGCAGCCTATAATGCTGCTTTACTTATTGCACCAGATTATATCAATGCTCTCAACAACAAAGGGAATGCGATGCGAGGTCTCGGTGATTTGCAAGCACGGCTAAGTGAATTTGAGGCGGCAAAACAGTCTTACTTTGATGCGATCGCAGCCTTGAATTCTGCTTTACTTATTGCACCGGATGCTATCTGTGTTCTCAACAACAAAGGGAATGCGCTGCGAGGTCTCGGTGAATTACAAGCACAGCTAAGTGAATTTGAGGCGGCAAAACAGTCTTACTTTGAGGCGATCGCTGCCTGTAATTCTTCTTTACTTATTGCACCGGATGATATCTGTGCTCCCAACAACAAAGGGAAGGCGCTGTTAAGTCTGGGTGATTTGCAAGCAAAGCTAAGTGAATTTGAGGGGGCAAAACAGTCTTACTTTGAGGCAATCGCTGCCTTGAATTCTGTTTTACTTATTGCACCGGATGATATCGGTGTTCTCAACAACAAAGGGATTGCGCTGCGAGGTCTGGGTGAATTGCAAGCACAGCTAAGTGAATTTGAGGCGGCAAAACAGTCTTACTTTGAGGCGAGGGCTGCCTATAATTCTGTGTTACTTATTGCACCGGATGATATCGCTGCTCTCACCAACAAAGGGAATGCGCTGCGATGTCTGGGTGATTTGCAAGAAAAATTATCTGAGAGACAGGAAGCACTCAAAAATTGGCAAGAGGCACTGGAAATGTTCGATCGCTCTTTAGCCATTGCCCCTAATCGCGATCGTCTTCGCAATAGACGCGATGCGCTGCAAAAATATCTCGATAATTTGGGTGACAATACTGTCAGCAGTTACCTCGATCGCAAGGAGTAAAGACGCGGCATTAAGGAGAAAAACCTGTCCAGTTAACTTACACCGAAAGTTCACAGGATTTACGCACTCCGACAAAGAAACCGGGTTTTTGGCCGAATCTGCGAATCACAACCAAGTATTCTCTAAAAAACCCGGTTTCTGGCCGCCCGTCGGTAAGTCTTAAATTTGCTAAAATAGACCCAGAAAATATCAAAATATAAAAAATATGAACGAATCCCAAATACCGCAAATTCCTTGGCTGCCATTAAGCCGAGAAGCCCACAAACTATCAGTTACCGACAGATTAGCTCTAGTCAACGCGATTGTTGAGTCCATCAGACAGGAACTCAGACCCCGCCAACCTCTGCTGGATGATTTTGTGGAACCCGTGACTGGGCTAGCAAAAACTGATGCACCACCCGCAACAGATGACGAATTTGAAATTAGATTGCGGCGCGATCGCAAAGGTGCGGCCAAGCGACTCAGAGGCCTAGCAAAAACCGATACGCCACCTCCAACAGATGCCGAAGTTGCACTCATGTTAGAAGAGCGTTTGGTGGAGAAATACCTAAAATGAAGGTATTAATAGACACCAACATTATCCTCGATAGTTTGCTAGAACGAGAACCGTTTGTAGAAGATGCTGATGCTTTATTTGAGGCGATCGAAAATGAGCAAATTGAGGGATATGTAACGGCAACAACCTTAACAAATATTTTCTATATAGTCAGAAGGCAAACTCGCAGCCTCGATCGCGCTAGGCAAGCTATTGCTGAAACACTAGCATTAATGTATCTGCCGTCGATCGCGACGTTTTGGAAATAGCATTTGTTGCATCTAATTTAACCGATTTTGAAGATGCCGTCCAGTTAGCTTGTGCGCTGTCAGATAACTTGGAGGCGATTGTCACCCGCGATGCAGGAGATTTCGCTGGTGCCACCTTACCAATTCTATCACCTAAAGAGTTATTAAAACGTTTGAGATAAGCTTGTAGGGTGCGTCAGTCTTTAGTTTACTCATAAAAATTAGGGGTTTTCCAACTGACGCACCTTACGAATTGGGCGACACTCCGACACAGAAACCCGGTTTTTGGCAGAATCTACGCATCACAACGAATTATTCAAGGGAAAAACCCGGTTTCTGACCACCCGCGCGTCAGCCCTAAGACTTGATACCTGATGGCGCATAATTCTTGCCCTTTTCCGATTCCAGGTATTGCTTGTAAGCCACTTCATCCCCACCAAAAGAATCGATCGATACCTGTCGTTTCGGCATCGATTTCAGAGGAGCGTCGATCGGGCTATACCGACAGTAACACATCACAATTACATCATAATCGCTCATCGGAGTTGGAATATCAGGCGTATATGTTTGCACCCGTACAACTTCCCAATCGCTGACGCGATAATGAGTATTGTGCGCGTGCTCGTTTGGATCGTGTTCTGACTCCACCCGCACAAATTCTACAGGGCGATATCCCGGTTCAGGAATCGGTTCCTCAGAAGAATCCCAGTTTTCTGCAATGATAAAAGTTAGAGCTTGGCTGTGTTGGAGTTTTCTCTGTCTCCAGCCTTCATCTTCACCTGACTCAGCTTGAAAAACAATGTATTTTTGCATTACTCTTCCTCCTTTTCTTCGAGATAGTTGGGAAATTCTGTTTTCCCTTTGAACACGCAATCAACTTCAAAAATGTACTTATTTTCGATTTCCTCAATGTCGATCAGTTTCCAGCCATACTTCTTTTGCATATCCCGGCATTTCTGCGGGTTGGTGGCGCTATGTCGAGAAATATCCCTATCTGAATCGTAGCGCAGCCACCTATTTGGATCGTTATTTGTCATTATTGATATAGCTCCTGTGTTGGCTCTACAACATTGGAGAAGTCGTCTTGGCTCGGTGTTTGCAGCACTGTGTCAAGGCGCATCTTTAGAGTTGATTTATTTTATGATAATGCCAAATCATGCTTTAATACCCTCTTTATTCCAAGGCTTTCACTGTTGTAGGATTGACGGACTCCGACCAAAGAAACCGGGTTTTTGGCCGAATCTGCGAATCACAACCAAGTATTCTCGTAAAAACCCGGTTTCTAGCCACCCATGCGTCATTCCTCAAAGAAACCGGGTTTTTGGTCGAATCTGTGCCTCACAACGCAGTATTCAAGGGAAAAACCCGGTTTCTGACCACGCGCGTAAGTCCTAAACAGAACTTAACCTTGCAGCTTACCGCCCAGATTGTCTCGGCGGTGTACCCTCAGCCCGCTTCCGACGGATCAGCACGCTCATCACCTGCTTCGGATTCGCCGCACGCTGTACGGGACTCCAATCGCCCACTTCTGCAAATCCCAGCCGGTACAAAGTGAGTATGGTTTCCCTGACACCGTTGGGCGAACCGACAACCGTTAACAGCACCACTTCCTGTTCGCATACTGCTGCTGAGTCGTCATTTGGGCGATCGTCCAAGTTGTCGTCAGGCACGAATTCCTGTGACATAATATGTTCTCCTGGTTTTGGGTTTTCTAGAAAAACCCAAAAACCCAGCCGCCCCGCATTTCAACACATAGCAGGGCGGCTACAGAGAATGTTAAGATTCTCGGAGCCTCCAGACTGCCTTGTACAGTTTGGCGGTTAGCTGTCCATTGCTGCTACCAACAGCTTTGGGCAGTGCAACTAGATTTTTGGGCGACGCGGGCTGCCTCCTCTACAAGCAAGCAACCTCTCAATTCACAGCGTAGCCGCAGAGGGGGCCAGCCGTCAACCGATTTTGGATTTTAGATTTTGGATCTTAGATTTTGGATTTACTCGTTACCAGCGTCAGCGGCTGGAAACCAGTTAGTTGGGCCGAAATGCTAAATTAAAAGTAATGTTGCTTTAGTACAACCATGTCCAAACGACTCACCATTGCCCAAGCACAGCAGCAGCTTCCAAACCTACCCCAAGAACTTATCAATGAGCCTATCATCATCACTCAAGATGGCGTTCCCGTTATGGCTGCAATGAGCTACACGCATTTGACTGAACTGTTAGAAACCTTAGATATTCTCACCGATACAGAATTCGTTACCAAATTGCGTCAAAGCATCACCCAAGCACGCCAAGGCGAAACTATTTCCTGGGAAAATGCCAAAGCAAAATTGGGACTATGAATCACGAAGAAAATGCGATCGAATATGAGATCCAGCTTACGTCACTGGCACTGGAAATGTTGGAGGCAGTCAAAGATCGACGAGAACAGGAAAAATTGCGCGATCGCATCGATCAACTAAAATTTGAACCACAAAAGCAAGGCAAAGCCCTTGTAGATAACCTATCAGGATTTCGCAGCATCCGAGCTGTTGGACAGCGCTATCGTATAGTTTATCAAGTCGAACAAGATCGAGTTCTAGTTGTTGTCGTGGGATTAGGGAGACGTAAAGATGGTGACAAAAAAGACATTTACACCATCTTAGAAAAACTGTTAGAGCCGTGATTGTAACTTCTTATATCCGGCGTATTTAATCCGAATAAATATCATTTGTATGGACACAACAGTGTTGTGTCCTTTGCCTGCGGTAATCTCACTCCTCGCTAACAGCCAAACCCGAAACCACAGGGGCGATCGCATTTAACTTCAACACAGGATGTTCCCCTTCCACCTGGCGGCAATTCCACTCATTTCTAAACAGCAAAACCGGCCTTCCCCAAGTATCTTTCACCGTCACCGTATTAAACAGCCGCCCAACTTTTTCCAGCGCCTCCCAACCGCCGTCAACCCAACGAGCTACACTGTAAGGCAACATATCGATCGTCGTTTCGACATTATATTCTGACTGCATTCTGAACTGCACAACTTCAAATTGCAACTGTCCGACAGCCGCCAAAATTGGCTCGCGTTTCGACTCATCAACCGAGTACATAATTTGCACTGCCCCTTCTTCCTGCAACTCAGAAACGCCTTTGCGGAACTGCTTAAACTTAGAAGGATTGGGATTTCTCAAAAAAGCAAAAAGTTCAGGAGAAAAACAGGGAATCCCTTCATATTCCAGTTTTTGCCCAGTGTAAATAGTATCCCCGATCGCAAATACCCCCGGATTGTTCAAACCGATCACGTCGCCCGGATAAGCAACCTCGATCGACTCGCGATCCTGAGCAAATAACTTTTGAGGCCTTGACAAACGCACCGTTTTACCGCTGCGAGCGTGCGTCACGTTCATGTCCTTTTCAAACTTGCCCGTACAAACCCGAATAAACGCCACGCGATCGCGGTGTCTCGGGTCCATATTCGCTTGCAATTTAAACACAAACCCGGTAAAGTCTTCATAAGTTGGCGGCAAGTCTCCGGCGCTGCTCTTGCGGGCGATCGGCTTCATAGCGTAATCTAAAAACGCATCTAAAAACAGTTCGACCCCAAAATTGCTCATCGCGCTGCCAAAGAAAACTGGCGTCATTTTTCCAGCCCGAACTAAATCTAAATCGAGTTCAGTTCCCAACTCATCCAGCAGTTCTAACTCTTCTTTGAGCTGATAGTAAAGGTCTTGTTCTAACAAATCTTCAATGCGCGGATCGCCCAATTCAATGACGGTATCAACAGCAGCACGAGAACCGTGTTTAGCCCGCTCGAATAAGTGAATTTTGCGCGCCCTGCGATCGAAAACACCTTTAAAGCGATCGCCCGTACCTATCGGCCAGTTTACCGGATAAGTCTGCAATCCCAATTCCTTCTCAATTTCGTCCAACAAATCCAAAGGTTCTCGACTAGGGCGATCGAGCTTATTAAAGAAAGTAAAAATAGGCAAACTTCGCAGCTTACAAACTTCAAATAACTTCCGAGTTTGCGGTTCCAAACCCTTAGCAGCATCCTCCAGCATCACCGCATTGTCAGCCGCCGCCAGAGTGCGATAAGTATCTTCGCTAAAATCTTGGTGTCCCGGAGTATCGAGCAGATTAATGTGATAATTTTGATACTCAAACTGCAAAACAGTAGAAGTAATAGAAATTCCCCGCTGCTGTTCCATCGCCATCCAGTCAGAAGTAGCGTGTCGCTGAGCCCGCCGCGCTTTCACAGAACCTGCTTCGTGAATTGCACCTCCGTAAAGCAGCAGCTTTTCTGTCAAAGTAGTTTTCCCCGCGTCGGGGTGGGAAATAATAGCAAAGTTGCGCCGGCGCTCAACAGCAGTTAGCAGTTCAGTTTCGAGTTCAGTTGTCATTACAAATTAGGTAGGGGAATCATCACCCGATCGCCATTATAGCCTGTGCTACAGTTGCTATTAAAGGTAAAATTATCACTAAAGTCAAGGAAAAGTAATATGTACGACTCTGACAAGCGAAAGCTGCTATCACTGGTGTGCCACGGGGCGATTTTTTTCAGTACCTTAGTGTTCTCGATCGGAGCGCCGATCGCTGTATTGTTAGTATCAGATGACCCCGTTGTCAAAGAAAATGCCACAGAAGCGATCAATTTTCACCTTAATGTATGGCTGTACAGCACCGTGATTGTGGTGTTAACTGTCGTCACTTTTGGTCTTGCTGGCTTTATCCTAGTGCCAATAGGTTATCTTCTGCACTGGGGACTGACAATAATGGCTATCCTCCACGTTTTGCAAAATCCTAACCAACCTTACCGCTACCCTTTTATTTTCCGAATAGTTTAGACAGCAAATCGCACTTCACTATCGATTTCAACAACCCGATTTCTTTAATAAGAAACCGGGTTTTTAATTGTTTTATAACAGAAGGAAGAAGGAAGAAGGAAGAAGGAAGAAGGAAGAGGGAATAAAAAGAAACTATGCCCAATTCCCAATGCTATAAAGGCCCAATGTTATAAAAGCCCAATTCCCAATTCCCAATTCCCGATTCCCAATTCCCAATTCCCAATTCCCAACTTTCATCGAATTTCAGCAACTCTCGCAGCCTCTGCAGGCGGCATAACTGCCTCTTTAGCATTCAACTTTTGATTCAACTCGCGAATCCGGCGCGACAGCAAGCGAATAATATTCACAGCAATTCCCGGCGTTTCATCAATCGCATCGTAGAGCTGCATTTGAGTCAGCATCAAACACTCGGATTGTTCGAGAGTAGAAATAGAAGCCGATCGAGGTTCTGCATCAAACAGCGACATTTCCCCGAAACAAGCCCCCGCTTTCAACTGTGCCAAATCCCGATCGCCTATATGCACTCGCACCGTTCCCGATACCAAAATATAGAGCGATCGACCTTCTTGTCCTTCCGTAAAAATCCTGTGCTTGGAAGGAAACGAAAGTTCATCCATTACCGATGCTAGACGCACGAGAAAATCATCCCGCAGTTCCTTAAAAATCGGAACCTCCCTGACAAACAATAGGCGTTCGACGCTGGTTAACATAATGCGATGCAGTGATTAATTTAAATTTAAACAAAGGAAGAGGAATTGGGCATTGGGAATTGGGCATTGGGCATAGTTTCTTTTTATTTCCTCTTCCCTCTTCCCTCTTCCTTCTTCCTTCTTCCTTCTTCCTTCTTCCTTCTTTACCTTTTTCCCCCAGCACCCAACTCGGCCATCATCTCTTCAACTTGAGCGGATACCAAATTATCGGGATCATTTTGCAGCCTCGGCAACAATTCGACCAAAGCCCGCGGCGAGGCTATTTTCAAATAGGCTAACACTGCTTCGCGGACAAAACCCGTCGGGTGTTGCAGACAGACAAGAGTTTGTTGAGCGGTAAGGCTCCAGCGCGCTTCCCTCGCCAAGTGAAAGCAGCACGCCAAAGCCCAATCTGAAAGGAAGTGGCGCAATTCTAGCAAGCGGCGCAAGCGATCGCTAGGGGCTAGAGGTTTGTAAACCATCAATTCGGAGAGATTGCTCAATTTTTCTCTTTCCGAGTGCTGATCCAACAAATTGATCAGCGATCGCTTCCTAGCTATATCCACAGTATTGTCGAGAATTTCCAATCCCCTAGCAACCAAAGAAGGTTGGCCGGAAGCGAGGTTGAAAGCAGCGGCTTGTACTGTGTCCAGCGGATAAAGAAACTTCATCAGCAAAAAACACCGCTCCTTAGCATCAGCTTCCAACCCCGCCAGAGCCCGCTGCAACAATTGAGCCGTATCGTTCCCAGGTGCTCCGGTGCTGTTGGCATCCCGATCGGAGAAATTGCCGTAGGTTGTTACCCCAGACAAATCTACTAGACCTGCATAAATTTGACCGATAAACATTAACTCCTGTTCGATGAGAGTTTCCAAGCCGCTGCGGCCGATGCGGTCTAGAGCGCCTTCTATCCCCGCTTCCGAAGGCATTTTCAACAGGATGCGGAGGATGTTGCGCCTGGTCGTTCCCCAAGCCGTCATCAAATTGCTGACCAAAATGTCGATCGCCTCCGGAGTCCCAATTTGACCCAGAGCCGTCCAAGCTTGCAACCTGACCAAATCCGACTTGTGGATGTCCTCAGCCAAATACACCAGCAAAGGAATCGCGTCGTTGTGAAGTTTGACTATAGCCTGCAAAGCTGCTTCCCGAGTCGATTTGTAACCGAGTCCGCGCAGCAGCGAAGGATAATATTCTTCCGAATGAGTAGACGAAATCACGTCTAACAGAGCGCAGCGCACTCGCAGAGATTCATCTTGCAACAGATTGGGGATGTGCAGGCGCAGTCCTTGCAAATAATCAGCTTCTCCCAGAGCCCGCGTCCCCATAACACGTTCCCGCTCTTGTTTGTGCGTCAGCATTTGGCGCAGCGTGTTAGTAGCCTCTGCCTTTTGCTGGCGATCGCCCCTTCTCATAATTAAAGCAGCCGCCGTACCCCGCACCACCGGATCGACGGTTGGCTGCAAGTAAGGCCGCAAGCTGTCAATATTCGGTTCAGCTTCCGTCAGCCAGATGTAGCGCAAAGCCAAGGCCAGCACCTCCGGCGGCAAGGATTGCCGCGATAGTGCGCGGACAGATTCTAAATATGCGGGGTTCGGGTGTTGCAGCATCGTTTCCAAGCTCTGGCGCTGCAAACCTGGGGACAGCGAATCGAGGATGGGAGCCAGAACTTCTCCGACATTTTTGGGGTCAATTTGCGTCAGGAGTTCTATGCAAGAGCGCTTTTCATCTTCGCCCCCCGGCTTTTGTAGAGTTTCCACCACTGCGCGCTTCAGAGCTTTGAGGTCAACGTCTGTGACGCCCAAGCGCCCCCGTTCCGCACTTTTGACCAACAAACCCACGTATTGAGAGCGGATCAGCCACACCACAAACACCCACACTAGCGCCAACACCACGATCGCGCCAATAAATATCAAGCTTTGCTGGTCGTGAAATGCCTTTTCGTCTTGGCGGGGGAGTATCTTGTCTGTCACCCACAGCATAATCAGGATGCCAACTCCTGTCACTCCGCAGGACAAAGGTTCGCCCACACCGTTGACCAGAGTTTGAATGCCCGATCGAATATTGTCGGGAATTGGTTGGAATAAAACCGGGCTCACGGTTTCCAGCAGCGTGTAGTGCAGCAGTTCGTCTAAAAATCTCAGCAATATCAGTCCGATGAACACAGATACTAGCTGGCCCAGGGATGCTCCTATGGTCAGCACCCCAAGTATCGCGATACCCGCGGGCAAAATCACCGCCGTCACAAATACACCGATTCTTTCTACCAAGCGACTGGATGCGAACCACTGAGTCGCCACTTGAAACAGGCCTTGTATGCCTTCGTAAATGCCCAGGAAGCTAGCGATCCAGCTAGCTCCGTCCCCCGGGTTTTGGTATTCTAGCTGGCTGTAGAATTGGAAATCTACCAGGACATAGAGGACTTCTGCGAGGACGAAGAAACTGACTAGAGGTACGGCGTATTTTTGCAGCGGGCCTGTAACTTTGCGGGCGGTAAATTCTTGTTGGTCGTCGTCTTCATCGTCATCTGTCCAGTGAGCTGTTTCTGGAAATGCTTGATAGTATTTTTCCGTGAGGTAGTACAGCAACAGCGAGCCTGTCGCCACCATCAACCCCGATATGAGGGTAACGTTTTTTAGTCCGACTACGTGCAGCAAAACAGGCAGAGAAAATCCGCTGACTACTCCAGCCACTAGATAGCCGCTGCTGACTAGGGGATAGGTGCGCTTGATTTCTCTAATATTAAACAGTTGGTTGGAAGTGATGGAAGTGTTAAGGTCGTTCAGGACATAGCAAGCTTCCACCCACAGCCACATCAAAAAAATAGTAATAAAAGCAATGCTTATTCCAGCTATCTTAGTATTTTCGTAGCCGATGCCGAATCGAAACAAAAATAGCGGTACCGACATCATTCCCAGAACCACTACGACGGTGCGCCTCAGCGGCAGGATTTTTTGCAGCCACGAGTAGACAAATCCCAGGCCCGAACCGATAAAGGCGCTGGCTATGTAGATATAAGGCATTTTGTCGGCACCGTACTCGTCTAGGAACAGACCTACCGTGCTCAGTTCCAGCCAGATCAGCCCGACGGAGGTTAGAGTGTAGACGAGGAACATCAGTACGGTTCGCTCTACTTCTTCCGATCGCAGGTTGAGCGAGCGCAGCACTTTTTGTCCTGCTCCCGCCCAAGCGCTGATTTGAAAATTTTCCATGCTTCTCGTGCGTTGATATCCCGATTTGTGGTAGCGTGTCACCGAGTTCCGGCATCCAGCAGAGCGATCGCCAGTCGGTCAATTTTAGATTTTAGAATTTAGATTTTAGATTTTAGATTTACTCCACAGACGAATCTGAAAGAGCGAACTCGGGTCTAAAATTTTTGGCCCTCCACGACAGCAGTCGGAAACTTCTAGCCGTTTTTGGGCGGGGTCATTAGTCTGTTGTCACCAGTCTATTACTATTGACTGATGACTAATGACTATCTATTTATACTTTCTTCGGCGACAGCAGCATCATCATACTGCGTCCTTCTTTTTTCGGGGCTTGCTGCACTTCTGCTATTTCCTGCAAATCTGTGGCCATGCGCTTGAGCAAGTCCTCTGCTAGGTTGCTGTGTTGGATTTCCCGACCTCTGAACATAATCGTGGCTTTTACTTTGTCCCCCGATTTGATAAAGCGGTCTGCTAGTTTGAGGCGCACTTGGTAGTCGTGTTCTTCAATTTTGTAGCGCATCTTCACTTCCTTCACGTCGGCAGTGTGCTGCTTCCGCTTTGCTTCTCGCGCTTTCTTTTCCTGCTCGAATTTGTACTTCCCATAGTCCATTACCCGGCATACGGGCGGGTCAGCTTTGTCGCTGACAAGTACGAGATCCAGTTCTTTTTCCTCTGCCAGGCGCAGCGCTTCTGCGGGTGTCAAGATCCCTAGTTGCGCGCCGTCGGTATCGATCACCCGGATTTTGGGGTATCGAATGTTTTCGTTGATCTGGGGTAGGTTGCGATTTTGTCTTCTTTCAATCACAGGCATGAATGGTTTTACAAGCAGTAGTTTAATAGCGAAGCTTCTTGATAGTTACAGGTTTGAACAGTCCATATTTCACTTGGACGATCGAACTGTTTTGTAAGGTTTTACCCTTAGCGGACGTACTACCGCGCCCTGTGTCCCCTCCGCTAAAGCGTTGGGGAATATTTGGACGATCGTAAATGAATTCTTACAATACTTGCTATTCTACTCAGTCTGGCTGAGTTTCTGTCTAGTTTTATTTTAACTTCACACACGACGATCGCCCGCCCGCTTGCCCGATTGATGACAAAACGGTCAAAAATTCAGGGTAAAAGGTTAATGATGAGGTAAAACGGCTTTTTTACCCCATCTCGCCCGGTCTGGCCACTCCCCCAAGTCGCCGGATTTGCCTTGTAGAATAGGTATAAGCAAGTGTAAATTTATGTTGCGAGCTGAGGCAAAATTGGCAAATTCTCTGCTGTGGCACCAACGGGTGGGAACTCAACGAGACTGGATGTGGCGGGGTTGGCAAACTCGCTACACTTATTTGCGGCCTGCTTTGGGGCGAAATCAAGACGCGATCGAATCTCAAGATTCTGCGGGCGGGGGAATTGCCCCGCGCGCCTCGGGAACGCCGATTATTTTACTGCACGGGTTTGGAGCTTCGATCGGTCACTGGCGACAAAATCTCGCCCAACTCGCCGAAAACCAAACGGTTTACGCCTTGGATTTGTTGGGCTTTGGCGCTTCGCAAAAAGCTCCGATCGACTACTCTGTGTCTTTGTGGGTCGATCAAGTTTATGATTTTTGGCTGACTTTTATCAGAGAGCCGGTTGTCTTGGCAGGAAACTCGATCGGCTCGCTGATTTGTTTGGCCGCAGCGGCGGCTCACCCGGACATGGTGGCCGGCACGGTGATGATTAGCCTCCCAGACCCCTCTGTGCGAGCCGAGGCGGTGCCTGGATGGCTGCTCCCGGCGATCGAAGCTGTGGAAAGTTTGTTTGTTTCTCCGCTCTTGCTCAGGCCTTTGTTTTATTTTGCCCGCAAGCCATCCTTTGTCCGCCGCTGGGTTGGCTTTGCCTACTCCAACCCCGAAGCTGTTACCGACGAATTAGTGGAAATTCTAGCAGGGCCTGCGGGCGATCGGGGAGCAGCCCGCGCCTTCTGCGCTTTATTTAAAGCTGTAGGCAGTTCACAATTTTGCCCCAGTGTCAAGACTGTAATGCGAAATTTAAGAATCCCGATGCTGTTAATTTGGGGCAAACAAGACCGGATGATTCCCCCTCGGTTTGCCCGACCCCACCAATTTGTCGAATGCAATCCCAATTATGTAGAGCTAGTTGAATTAGATAATGCGGGCCACTGTCCCCAGGATGAATGCCCGGAACAAGTAAATGAAGCAATTTTGAACTGGATGAGCGGGAATTTTGCACCTATGGGCGAGAGCGAATTGCAGCGATGTTGATTAGACAGGGGGCGGTGCGTTCCTAACGGACAAAAATAACTTGCGAGTATCTATCCCGCTCAAAAATCAAGTGGTTAGAACTCGATCGCACTCGGTGGTATGGTATAGCAGATGTTGAAGGAATAAGGAAGACCGAAGTTGCAATCGACCTTTTATGTTTGAGCAATTAAGAACGTCCTAACCGTCAGGTATGGTTGCTATATTAAAAAACTTCCCTCACTGGAGAGTCAGTAGATTTGAGATTGACTTTAGGGCCGCTCATGGAGGATTGAACTAACCTCAACAACCTTTTTGCTTGAGGCAAATCCTTTGGGAAAGCAAGTTTCCGTCTTTCTGTGAGGTCATTTATCTACTTTATTTTAGGGTCGCTTTTTTCATAAATTCAGAGATTGACACAATCGCCAAGATAGTGTATCTTCTCTAACTGGTAGTATATATATAAGCCATGCAGTTAGTCGAAAGGCAGATCGTCAAACCAAAAGACAGGTTTTATCCAGAAGCCGATCTATTGTTTTTGCTGTCCAAAAAACTTTACAACTGCGATAACTATATCTACCGTCAAAACTTTTTCCCCCCTCAATCAACCAAAGCTCTGCCTGTCCATCGTGCACTCAAAAAGAGTGTTAATGACAAAGCATTGCCCGCCAAAGTAAGACACAACACTCTCCGGTTACTGCTGACAGCATCGACTAGCTATCATAGTTTCACCTTGGCGGGCGTAGTCGCGATCGCCCAACGAAGTTTCAAGCAGCACCGAAAATCCCTGACTCTAAAAATTCAAGAAAAAAAGAGAGAAGGGGCGCTATGTAGTTGTACTTGACTGTCAAAGTCTCAGCAACAAGGCTTGTCCAAAAAGATATGCCAGTTGGTCTGGGACTAAATTTGACTGCCCTCAAAAGTCGAATTAATCTTGGAAATCCGGATTGTTCCCGAGATAGGTTGTTAAGTTGTTGGGGTGCTTTATGAAAAGTTAGAATAAAACGCAAATGTAAAGCGGATTATAACCCTTGCCGTAACGAGCTTCGCCAATATTAAAGAGCTATGAAACCCCTCCCTGGAAAATCCGTAAAATTCTACCTTCTAACTTGTACCTTCTAGCTTCAAGAGACGCCTTGTTTCTTCTTCCTAAAATAAATACCTTCCCTTGTACCAGCAATCTTTCAGTCACCTTATAACCGATCGCCCCCAAGTATACGGGAAAGTTCAAAAATGCCAGATTCTGGTGGCATTTCGGAGCCTGTTAACGCATAAAAAAGTCAATTTAGCCAACAACTGACGGCCTATCGCCCCCGGTCTGCTGGCGGCTAAATGCTGAAAGCCGATCGAACAAGCAGCGCCCTACCAGCTTTTGGCAGTAACGCAAACGAGGAAAAAACTGTCGTGAAATTCCACTGGCTACTACCGAGTTTCTTAAGTGTATTTTTGCTCGCCGGGGCCGCCGAAGCAGCTAGACTGCAATCTTGGCGGTTTGATGCTTCAGAGAACCGGCTCTACATTACAACAGACGGGGGAGTACAACCCAAGGCTCAACTGATTTTCAACCCGACGCGGTTGGTGATTGACTTACCGGGGACGAGTCTGGGCCGTCCCTCGGTCAGCAAACCGCTCTCAGGGGCGATCGAATCGGTGCGGGTAGGGCAGTTTGACAACGATACGACCAGAATTGTGGTCGAGATCAGAGACGGTTTTACTCTAAACCCCGAGCAAGTAAAATTCCGGGGGATTTCTGCGAGCGAGTGGACAGTGGATTTGCCAACGCCGGTGCGGGGAGGAGATCGAAACCCGATTTCAGAGCCTGGGGGAGAAAGGTTATCGGTTCAACCTTCAGCACCCCAAGCCCAGTCGGCCGAGGCGACTGTAGTTCAGAACGTTCAGGTGACGGCGGACGGTTTTTTAGTCGGCACTGCGGGTGGCAGCCCCCAAATTAATTTTCAACAAAGTCGGGCCGGGGACATCGCCACCCTCGATATTGAAGGAGCTACTTTAGCTCCGGGCCTGAGCAGCCAACAGCCTCAAACGAACGGCAAGCACGGGGTTGACAAGATTGAAGTGCGGCAACTGCCAACAGACCCGCCCGTTACCCGCGTGACTTTGCGGATGAAGAGTCCTAATACTCAGTGGCAGGCGTCTGTGAGCAATTTGGGCGGGGTTGTGCTATTGCCTGCAAGTGCAAGACAGCCCTCGGTTTCCCGTCGCCTGACTGTAGATCCTCCAGCAAGACAAGCTCAAGGAAATTTAGCGAGAGTTCAGTCAATTGATTTAGCTAGTAACGGCACGCAACTGGTGGTGAGAACTGACCGCCAAGTCTCCTATACCAGCGGGTGGGACCAGGGGTCAAGAGCTTACTGGATCAGGATCGCTTCTAGTTCTCTGGCGGGGCAAATTCCTCAGCTCGATGGCAACAGTCCTGTATCGTTTACTGCCAGCCAAGAAGATGCGGAGACTGTTGTGATCTGGGTGCAGCCGCGATCGGGGGTAGAGGTAGGCAGGGTGACGAGGCCGAGTCCGCAGTTGCTGTCTTTGCAGTTGCGATCGAATGCTAGCGCGCAGCAGCCTTTGACTCGCACTCCCAGCCCCCAGCCTTTGCCGAGAAGGACTTTCGGAACGGGCGATTTGCCGCAAGCTTCTAATCGCCGCGCCGTGGTAGCGATCGATCCGGGTCACGGTGGCCGCGATCCCGGGGCAGTCGGGATTCAGGGCATTCAGGAGAAGGAGATTGTTTTGGATATCTCTTTTCAGGTGGCGAGGCTGCTGGAACAGCAGGGGGTGCAGGCGGTGATGACTCGGACTGACGACAGCGAAATCGACCTAGAACCGAGAGTTTCTTTGGCGGAACGGGTGAATGCTACTTTGTTTGTCAGCATTCACGCTAATTCCATTAATATGAGTCGGCCGGATATTAGCGGGATTGAGACTTATTATTTCGAGAACGGGCAAGATTTGGCCCGGGTGATTCACGGCAGTATTTTGCAGGGGACGGGGGCGACTGACCGCCGGGTGCGGCAGGCGAGATTTTATGTTTTGAGGAAGACTTCTATGCCTTCTGTTTTGGTGGAGGTGGGTTTTGTAACGGGTGCTGAGGATGCTGCCAGGCTTTCTGATCCAGCTTACCGCAGTCAAATGGCGGCTTCGATCGCTCGCGGCATTTTACTTTATCTTCAACAAAGATAATATATTGCCGGAGGGATTCGGGATTGGTAATTGGTAATTGGTAATTTTCCCTAATGACTGATGGCTGATGACTGATGGCTGATGCCTGCTGACTATTGACAACCGACTATTGAAAATTAACAAATGACAACAGACTCTGGACAACAAAGAATCGGTATTTTTGACAGCGGCGTGGGCGGTTTGACTGTTTTGACCCAGTTGTACCGACAATTGCCCAACGAATCGATACTTTATTTTGGAGATACGGCGAGGCTGCCTTACGGCACTCGTGCGGCGTCGGAAATTGTGCAGTTTGTCCGCGAAATTATGGCCTGGCTGGTGGAACAGGATGTGAAAATGGTGATTATGGCCTGCAACACCAGTTCTGCTTTGGCGATGGAGATGGTGCAGGCTGAGTTTGATATTCCGGTGCTGGGAGTAATTCTGCCGGGGGCGCAGGCTGCGGTGCAACAAGGAAAGCGGATCGGAGTCATCGCAACTCCTGCTACGGCTGCTAGCAATGCTTATCGAAATGCGATTTTGGAGATGGACGATTCTTGCCTGGTGTGGCAGGTTAGCTGTCCGGCTTTTGTGCCGCTGGTGGAGCAAAACCGGATTTACGACCCTTACACTTGTGAGGTGGCTCGGGAATATTTGGCTCCTTTGATTCAGCAGCGCATCGATACGCTGATTTACGGCTGCACTCATTATCCGCTGTTGGCTCCTGTGCTGCGCTCGCTTTTGCCTGCAGGGGTGACATTGATCGATCCTGCGGTGCGGGTGGTGGCTGCTGCTGCCAGAGAGTTGGAGCTTTTAGGGCTGCGGAATGCTGGTACTGCGCTGCCAACTCGTTTTTGCGTGAGCGGTCCTCCGCAGCAGTTTGCGGAGTTGTCGGTGCAGTGGCTCGGTTGTACTCCTGCTGTTGAGAAAATATCCCTGCCGACAGTTGTACGATCGCCCGTATCGCTGGAATCTGGCGAATAAGCCGGAAAATTTATAGGTTAATCTAACCCCCCAAAACTCAGGTAAAGCTGGTTCTGGGGGGTTTAATTATTGCGATGTAACCTAGCAATTACACATCAATAGGTAATATTATTGAACAAAAGCTTTGATGAACAATGCAAATAATGTCCTATACGTGCTGGATCTCTTCAGCCTTGAACCATGTCACCCTATGTATCGCAAGCAGTTTTACTTGTAGACGGCTATAACATAATTGGACTTTGGCCTCGACTCCGAGAGAAGCGCGATCGCGATGAACTCGAAACAGCTCGCCGCGAGTTAATAGAGGTTTTAGTTAACTACAGCGCTGTTCAAGATTTTGAGGCTCGGCTGGTGTTTGATGCCCACTATCGAGATACTCCCAGCGTTAAAGAAATTATTACTAAAAATTTATCGGTGCACTACACTGACTTCGGTCAGACGGCAGATACTTATATTGAAAAATCTTGTGCAAGTTTGCGCTACGAGTTGCGATCGGTCAAAGGCAAAGGCCGCATGATTGTCGCCACCTCAGACCGAGCGCAGCAATTGACTGTAGTCGGCTACGGTGCCGAATGGATGTCCGCCGAACAACTAGCGGCTGATGTAGAATCCACCGCCCGCCGCAGCGAGCGCCAGCACAAATCCCGCAAACACAATTCCAGTCGCTTTCTGGCAAGTTCCCTCGATCCAGAATCCCAGAAGCGCCTCGCCAAGTTGAGAATGGGACTGCATTAGCTGCTGAAACCCGCTTGCTGTATAACAAAAAAAAAGTTTATCAAAGGCCTTGCCAAATCTAGTAAGTTCAGCTATTGTTAGTAAATGTGGGTAACAAAAACCCCCAATCCTCGGTAGCTCAGTGGCAGAGCGGTCGGCTGTAATGAATGCAAGCCTTTGGAATCAACCAAAAGCCCTAGTGACATAGCAGCTCTATCCGGTAACGGATACTGAAAAATCGGGTGAATTCAAGGAAACCGCAGCACTTCGGGTGGCGGCAATCTTGAGCCAAGTCTGGCGAAAGGCAGCGGTTGCGATCGCAAGTAGCCGGAAAGGTGCAGAGACTAGAGATGAGGAGCCTAACCAATAAATCTCATAGCGCCCGACATCCGACGACAGATCACAAACATGATTTGTAGGGATGATGAAATAGTCCGCCCCCTTCGGAAACGTTGGGATAAGTGTAACCGATTGGTCGTAGGTTCAAATCCTACCCGGGGAGTTAGTAAAAGTCTGAAGTTGGAATTTTCCAGCTTCAGATTTTTTGTTTTTATTTTCAGATATGTTTTTCTATAATGTAAATGCAAACACTTTACCTGTATCATTAGCTATCGCGACATCATCACCATAGAGCCGGATAAGCGTGGTGGCAAGCCCTGTATTCGTCGGATGCGGATTACGGTTTACGACGTTCTTGGCTGGCTGGCTTCTGGAATGTCTATGACTGAGATTATTGACGACTTCCCAGAACTGACAGAAACAGACATTAGAGCCTGTCTAGAGTTTGTGGCAGATCTCGATCATCGTTGAGTTGCTTCGGTGAGTGCCGCTTGAAACTACTAGATGATCGCAAAACTCACTCATCACCTGAAAACTGCGAACCAGAGGACTGCTGGGCGAGCGCAAAACTGACAGATATCACCGAAACTACGTGCCTCAACCATCGGTGAAATGTAGCCCAACCGAACAATTGAGCGGCTGCAAACAACCTTTACAACACCACCAATATCTATCGGCAGTCAGCTCAGACCGGGTTGTTAGCTAGCTTCGCCACCAACGGATTTATTTGCAATCGAATTTTTTTTGTATTATCTGTGAATCTTCTCAAGTTCAAATTCTAGTCGAATCAGTTCTTTTTGATAATTCTTAATAGCTTGATCTACCAAATAGTTTCTATTACTTCTTTCCCAGGTTTCTAGCCCTTTCTCAGAAAAAGGCAAGACGATGTTGTGTGCAAAAGCCATCACGCCTTGAAAGCGTTGACTCAAATCACTACATTCAGTTGGGGCTGAACCGATACGATCCACCTGAAGATATAACTTTTCTATCTCTGGATATAGTTGTGACATACGATCTAGATAATTAGCTTCAATTAGCTGCTTCCGATTGAACATATCTGTGAATTCGATCGTTTTATCAACAATAAGTTTTGTGTTACTCAAGATGCAATTCATAGAATTTAGATAGGCTTCCTTCGTTACTTTAAACGAATCAAAAATAGCCGCAAGCTCTCCATAGCTTTTGTTCCAGTCAATAACAATTTCATCATCAATCTGTTCACCATCTAGCTTTGTAGGTGAAAATTTGGGAGATAATTTTTTACTAATCCACTCAGTTCTACAAATCCAGGTTGCAGAACTCACATCATCTAGAGAAAGATACAAGAATAGCCAAATTACTTGAGCTTCTTTTCCTTCCCAGAGTTGTTTTACCTCGTTGTTTTTATAATATTCTCTAGATTTTAGTTCAGCAGTAATTTTTCTGGCAATTTCTATCATATCGGGTTTTGCATATTCCTTGCCTGGGGGGGTAACAACCAGCCCCAAACCCATACTTTGTAAGGATTGAGCCAATGTGTGCTAAAAAAAGATAGTATCGGCTCAATAAGTAGGGGTAGCAGTTATTCTAGTTGCCAAGACAAGCCCAAGGGATGAAGAGAAGATTTTTCG